>PMMV01000098.1 GCA_003162115.1 Methanobacterium sp. | reverse complement strand
CCAAGTGACTGTGCTGGAGGACCATCCATTATGATATTTATCCAGAGTATTTGGATGGGATTAAATGGTATTGGAAGACTCATGAGGGCTGCTGCAGTTATAGTAAGGATAGCTCCAATATTGGTTGAAAGCTGAAATTTAACAAACCTTTTTATGTTATCAAAAATGGTACGTCCCTCTTTAACTGCTTCAACTATTGTTGCAAAGTTATCATCTTGGAGTATCATATCTGAAGATTCCTTGGCGACATCTGTACCGGATCCCATTGCAACACCAATGGCTGCATTTTTAAGTGCAGGTGCATCATTAACTCCATCCCCTGTCATTGCAACTACAAGTCCCATGGATCTAAGGGCCTCTAAAATTCGAACCTTTTGTTCAGGAAACACCCTGGCATAAACACTCACATCCCTGACTATTTTTTTGAAATTATCATCATCAATTTTATCAAGATCTGACCCGCTCAATACTTGATCATCCTTCAAAATACCAATTTCAGACGCTATTGCCGATGCAGTGTCTTTGTTGTCGCCTGTGATCATCACTACTTTGATACCTGCTTTTTCACAAAGTGCAACTGCTTCTTCTGCCTCTTTTCTCGGTGGATCCATCATTCCGACTAATCCAACATATACGAGATCACTTTCCAGTGTTTCTTTATTTTCATAACCTTCTTCAGGACCCAGCTTCTTGTAGGCGAGTGCCAATACTCTAAGTGATTCAGAGGTCATGCTTTTAAGATCTTTGAGTATTTTCCTTCGGATATCTTCGGTTATTTCACTAAACTTTCCTTCATCTTCAATCATTTTACTTTGTCCAATAATTATCTCAGGAGCACCCTTCGTGAGTAAATATTTTTCACCATTGAACTGGTTTACAGTGGACATCCTCTTTCTTTCGCTGTCTAAAGGTATTTCAAAAATTCTTTTATATTTCTTTTCCAGTTCTTCCCTTATGTAACCATTGTCTTCTGCATAAAGAAGCATTGCAGCGTCTGTTGGATCACCAATAACTTTACCATTATATATGCTTGAGTTATTACAGAGTGCTGATATTTTGAATACCATTTCAGGAGCTGTTGTCCTGGTTTGGCGTACTGTCATCTTGTTTTCGGTTAGTGTCCCTGTTTTATCTGTACATATGGTTGTGCAAGAACCCAGAGTCTCGACAGCAAGTAATTTACGGACAACGGCATTACTTTTTGCTATTTTCTGCATTCCAAGTGCGAGTGTTAGGGTCATTATTGCCGGTAATCCCTCGGGTACAGCTGCAACTGCAAGAGAAACTGCTGTAAGGAAGTTTGAAACTAATGGAACACCCTTGAAGAATTGAAGTCCAAATACACCAGTACAAACTATAAGTGCGATCAATCCCATTAGCTTACCAAGACCATGTATTCTGTCTTGAAGTGGAGTTTTCTCCTCATCCCCTTGTATAATTTCAGCAATATTACCTATGGCAGTGTTCATCCCTATCTCTACTACAACACCTCTTGCTCGTCCTGAAGACACATAGGTATCCATAAATGCCAGGTTGTTTGTTTCGTTTTCAGATAGAGATATTTCATCTTTGTTTGAGGGTTTAGATTCTCCTGTGAGTGCTGATTCATTTATCAAAAGATCATAGCTTTTCAATAATCGGAGATCTGCTGGTACGTTATCTCCCTCTTCAAGTACAACAACATCTCCAATAGTTAATTCACTGGCAGCAACTTTTTTTTGCTCACCATCACGAATAACAACCGCCTCTGTAGAGGTCATATTTTTAAGTTGTTCCATAGCATTTTCAGCACGGTTTTCCTGTATAAATCCTACAACAGCATTTAAAATAACTACAATAAGAATAACTACAGCGTCGGTTATGTCTCCTATTACTGCAGCTGCAGCTGCTGCAAATACAAGCAGTATGATAAGAAAATCCTTGAACTGACCTATAAACTTCGTTAAAGGGCCAGGTTTATCTTTTTCCACTAATTCGTTTTTACCATAATCTCCAACTCTTTTTTGTACTTCTTCATTTGATAAACCATTATAATTAGATTTTAATAATTTTAAAGTATCTTCTATACTCCTTTTCTGCCACTTCATAATATACACTTCTTGTAAAAAATTGCCTTTTTATAATTGATAAGTTTAAAATTTTTATTATGATTTATAAATTCTGTTGAAAGCGGTTTTATAATTAGATCAGCACCAACAGATTCTGAAACCATTATTATATGTTTTTGAAGTTCCTCGGGAGGCCTTATTGAGTAGATCAATGTAGCATCTTCATATATATTTAAGTCAGGATTGGTGATATCATCGATTACAACATTGCTATGGTAAGGTTTAATATCTGTCATGATGATATCCATGTTAAGATGTTCTTGTAGTGTTAAGGCAACCAATAGGAAACCCCCAACACCAACCTCAACAATGAGCGAGGCATCCCCATAATTAGCTATGATATATTCTGAAAAGTCTTTCCACATTTTTTTACCACTTTACTGGAGAAATTCATGATAATAAGAGAATTTAAACGCCCTGATATTAAAAGAGTCCTTGAAATTGAGATGGCGTCCTTCAGTGACCCTTACCCTGCAAACATCCTTATTGATATATACAACTTGGGTGCAGGATTTCTTGTTGCCCAGAAAAATAATTGGGTAGTGGGATATATTATATTTTGGATCAAATATGAAGATGAAGGACACATAATATCCATTGCTGTAGACAAACGTCACAGAAGACAAGATGTGGGATCAAAATTGGTAGAATCTAGCATCGAAGTCTTCAAGAAGTTTAATGTAAAAGAAATTAAACTCGAAGTAAGGGTTGGAAATAAAAGTGCAAGAAAATTCTACAGTAAAATGGGCTTCAAAGAACAGAAAATCGTTAAAGATTATTACGAAGACCTAGAAGATGCAGTAATTATGTGTAAATACATGAATGATATATATCGATAATTGAGTATAATAAATTAAATCTCACAATTGTTTGAAATAATCTAATTAATAACCAAGTACAATAAACTAACTGATTAAGATCTTGTAAAATAAAATTTTCATGATAAAAACTCTAATTAAAGATCAGTTCTAATTTAGGATGAACAAGTGGTCTTTAAGCCCATACTTGATCAAAATCCAAGTTTTGAATTTACAATTAATTTAACCGGTGATGAAATGCTAAAAGAGGCTAAATTAGCTTTAGAAGATGGTACAATACTTAAAGGAGAAGGATTCGGTTTTGAGACCATTAAAACAGGAGAAGTTGTTTTTGCAACTGGAATGACCGGATATGTTGAATCGCTTACAGATCCATCTTACAAAGGTCAAATCCTTATGTCAACCTATCCATTACAGGGAAATTATGGAATATCAAGGGATTGGTTCCAATCTGATGGAATAAAAGCAGAAGGATTTGTAGTAAGAGAACAGAACAGCCATCCTTCCCACAGACTCTCGGAAGAAAATTTAGCAGAGTTTTTAGAAGAATATAAGATACCAGGTATCAGTGGAATTGACACAAGATACCTTACCTTAAAAATCAGACGTCATGGAACCATGAAAGGCGCAATTTCAACCGAAGAAATTGGTGACTATGAACTTTTGAAACTTGCAAATGAACAGGAAAATATCGAAGATCAAGATCTGGTGGACAAAGTCTCCGTAAAAACACCCCAGATATTTGGAGAAAATTATAAACACAGGGCAGTAATTCTTGACTGTGGCATAAAGCAAAATAGTATCAACGCACTATTAAAAAGAAAAATAGGAGTTATTGTTTTACCTTACAAAACAAATCACAAGGAAATACTAGATTATGACCCTGAAGCTATGTTGGTTTCAAGCGGGCCTGGAGATCCAACAAGAGTTACAGAAGCAGCTAATACAGTTAAAAATCTCTCAGAGAAGCTTCCAATCTTTGGTATTTGTCTTGGTCAACAGATCATATCACTTGCCTTTGGTGCAAAGATCTATAAAATGAAATTTGGACACAGAGGGATAAACCAACCAGTAAAAGACCTAAAAACAGGTAAAGTTTCAATAACATCCCAAAATCATGGTTTCACAATAGATGCAGATTCATGTAAAGATCTGCCCATTAAAATTACTCAAATAAACATTAACGACGGCACAGCTGAAGGTTTAGAACACGAAGAACTTCAAATTTCAAGTGTTCAATACCATCCAGAAGCTGGTCCGGGACCCCATGACTCAGATCATTACTTCGACAACTTCCTTAAAATCATGAAGGAGTACTAGGAAGAGTATTAAACTTAAATTAAAGATACATTATTAGTCTTAATTATTTAAACGAGTATTTCATGACAGATAAAAATTAAAGTCTGATTAATGATTAAATTAATTACATTTATTAAAAATACGAGGATCGTAAATGCCAAGGGACAACGACATAAAAAAAGTTCTTATCATCGGTTCAGGACCCATACAAATAGGTCAGGCTGCTGAATTTGATTATTCAGGCTCTCAAGCGTGTAAATCCCTCATGGATGAAGGAATTGAAACAGTTCTTGTGAACAGCAACCCAGCAACCATACAAACAGATATAGATATGGCAGATACAGTTTACGTGGAACCCCTGACACCAGAAATAGTAGCAAAAATCATAGAAAAAGAAAAACCAGACGCAATACTCCCTACTATGGGTGGTCAAACTGGTTTGAATGTAGCAACAGGCCTTGAAAAAATAGGAGCCCTCGAAGGAATCAGAGTTATTGGTTCAACTGTTCAAACCATAAGAAATGTTGAAGATAGGGACCTCTTTGGAAATTTCATGATGGAACTTGAAGAACCAATACCCCACTGTAGGGCAGTTATATCAATTGAAGAAGCTATAGAAGCAGTTGCTGAAATAGGTTATCCAGTAATAGTTAGACCTGCATTTACACTAGGTGGAACTGGTGGTGGAGTAGCTCACAACGAAAAGGAACTGATTGAAGTTGCGAAACGAGGACTTGATATGAGCTTTATTAACCAAGTACTCATTGATGAGTCTGTTATCGGTTGGAAAGAGTTTGAATACGAAGTAATGAGAGATAAAAACGACACATGTATAATTGTGTGTAATATGGAAAACTTAGATCCGATGGGAATTCACACAGGTGAAAGTATTGTTGTAGCACCATCGCAAACACTTTCAGATGTAGATAACCAAACGCTTAGAAATGCATCCATCAAAATTATTAGGGCATTGCAGATTCAAGGCGGTTGTAACATCCAATTTGCATTTAATGCAGAGACAGGAGAATACAAAGTTATTGAAGTAAATCCTCGGGTAAGCAGAAGCAGTGCACTGGCATCCAAGGCAACTGGTTATCCCATAGCCAAAATATCTGCCAAAATAGCTGTTGGAATGACCCTTGATGAAATCCAAAACGATATAACCAAAGAAACACCTGCATCATTTGAACCATCACTAGATTATGTAGTTACAAAAATCCCTAGATGGCCATTCGACAAGTTCAAAGGCATAAAGAGGGGAATAGGAGTTCAAATGCAGTCAACTGGAGAAGTAATGGCTATTGGCAGAACCATAGAAGAATCATTACACAAAGCCATAAGATCCCTTGATATTGGAAAATATGGATTTGAAGAGATCCCATACAACGATGACCTCCTGAGAAATGCTACTGATGAAAGGATATTTCACTTATATACTGCATTGAAATCTGGAAGGGAAATAAACGAAATTCATGATATTACCCAGATTGATAGATTCTTTTTATATAAAATACAGAGTATAATTGATTTTGAGATTTATTTAAGGAGTTTAAAACCTAAAGAAATTTTAAAAACAGATATACTTTTGAAAGCAAAACGTATGGGATTTTCTGATGCTATACTATCCAATATAACAGGATTCCCCGAAAAAAATATTAGGGATCATAGGAGGGAAAAAGGAATAATTCCAACTTACAAAATGGTTGATACTTGTGCAGCAGAATTTGAAGCTAAAACCCCATATTACTATGGAACATATGAAGTTGAAGACGAAGTGGCTGTTTCTAATAATAAAAAGGTTGTAATTATTGGTGCAGGACCTATAAGAATTGGGCAGGGAATAGAATTTGATTATTGTTGTGTTCATGCCTCTTTGGCATTGAAAGATGAAGGAATTGAAACTATAATTATTAACAACAATCCAGAGACGGTGAGTACAGATTATGACATTTCTAATAAACTCTACTTTGAACCACTGACACTCGAAGATGTTATGAACATAATGGACAAAGAAAATCCAGACGGAGTTGTTGTCCAATTTGGAGGTCAAACATCGATAAATTTGGCAGTTCCTCTTGCTGAAGAGGGTATTCAAATACTTGGAACTGCACATGAAAGTATAGANNGAGTATGGTATTGCACACTCCTTTGAAGATGCTAGACTGGTCGCAGAGAGGATAGGATTCCCTGTTCTTGTAAGGCCATCTTATGTACTGGGTGGAAGGGCTATGGAAATTGTATACGATGACAACGAACTCAAGGAGTATATGAAGGAAGCTGTAAAAATTTCGCCTGAACATCCCATTCTTGTTGACAAATTTCTTGAAGATGCAATCGAAATAGATGTGGATGCATTATCAGATGGAGAAGATGTCTTCATCGGCGGCATAATGGAACATATAGAAGAAGCTGGAGTACATTCTGGAGATTCTGCATGCGTAATGCCCCCTCAGAGTATCTCAAAGGATGTTCTAGAAACTATAAAAGAATATACAACCCGGCTAGCACTCGAACTAAATGTTGTTGGACTCATGAACATACAATACGCTGTTAAAACTGATACTGAAAGTAAGGTTTATATTATTGAAGCCAACCCAAGGGCAAGTAGAACAGTTCCATTCGTTAGCAAAGCTGTCGGAGTTCCACTTGCAAAAATAGCTGCCAAATTAATAGTTGGATACAAACTTAAAGACTTAGGATTAAGGGATGAAATTAAAATTAAACACGTTGCAGTTAAAGAATCCATATTCCCTTTCATAAAACTACCAGCTGCAGACTCTGTATTAGGACCTGAAATGAAATCGACTGGAGAAAGTATGGGAATAGATAAAAACTTTGGTGTTTCATATTACAAGGCTCAGCTCTCAGCAGGTATGGAACTGCCTAAAAAGGGAAAACTTTTCATAAGTGTAAGAGATTCAGATAAAAATAACATAAGAGATATTGTAGAAAAGGCTGAGAATCTTGGCTTCGAACTCGTTGCTACCACCGGAACCGCCAAAGCAGTCAAAAATTATGTTAATATTGACACCATCCGAAAGATGAGCCAAGAATCACCAAATATTAGAGATGCCGTTGTAAATAGCGAAATAGACCTAATTATCAACACACCATCAGGAAAACAGTCAGCTGATGACGGATATTTCATCAGGAGGATGGCAATAGAACTCGGAATACCATACGTAACAACACTTGCAGGAGCGCGTGCTGTATTAAATGCTATTGAACATGTTAAAGAGGGAGATATAGGAGTTAAATCCCTAAATGAATATCATGATTTACTTTAACTATTTATCTCACTTCTTGATTTAAATTCATATTTTATATCTAAGTCTTGATCTTCCACATTAATTTTTTTTATTTAGTATCATTTAATTTCTTTTTACATAGTCAATAATTTAATTTTTAAAGATACTAAAACTAATAAATAGTACAATTAAAATAATTTAATCAAATGATAACGATCAAAAATGCCCGGGTTCTTTGCGGGGAGAACATGGAAGTTCGAAGAACTAACATTGTAATAGAAGACAATCAAATTGTTGAGGTATCTGATAGAATTGAAAAAGGCAAAATAATAGATGGAAATGGTTGTATTGCATCCCCATCTTTAATAAATTCCCACATTCATATTGGTGACTCTGTTGCAAAGGATTTGGGTGATGGAGAATCCTTAGACAAACTTGTGAAACCACCTTATGGAGTTAAACACCGCATACTATCTGAAACTTCGCAGGAACATATGATCAACGCCATGCAAAGTTCTATGCATTACATGCTCCAAACAGGGACCACAACATTTGTAGACTTTCGGGAAGGGGGTTTTAAAGGTATTGATGTCCTTGAAAAAGCGTCAGAAAATATTCCTATAAGAAAGTTGGTACTAGGTAGACATGATAAATTCTTCGATGAAAACCCGAAATTATCAGAATTAAGAAAAATAGCAGAAAAGCTTCTGTATAGATGTGATGGAATAGCATTAAGTGGATTTGGCGAAATTGAAGATCAAGTAGCTCAAATTGTAACAGAAACATGTCAAAAACATTCTAAGTTATCATCGATACATGTAGCTGAGTATGAGAAACTTCAAACTAAGTCTTTAAAATATATCGGTAAAACTGAGGTTGAAAGAGCTTTGATTGCAGGTTTTAATCTGCTTGTACATGTTACAGCCCCATTAAGAGATGATTTGAAACATATTGCAGTGAATGAAATACCAATTGTCTGTTGCCCCCGATCTAATGGTTCTCTTGGAGTTGGAATTCCCCCATTAATGGAAATGCTTGACAGAGGGATAAATGTAACTCTTGGAACAGACAATGTTATGTTAAATTCTCCAAACATGTTTACAGAGATGGAGTTCACACTTAAGGTAATTAGAGGATATTACAGAGAATATATTGCCCCCTTAGAGATTTTTAAAATGGCAACGTTGAATCCTGCAAAGGCTCTGGGACTTAACCTAGGTTCGATAGAAGAGAGTAAAATTGCAGATATAATGCTTGTGAGTGGAATGTCCGGGGATCCTATACTATCACTTATAAACAGAACCGAATCGCAAAACATAAAGGCTTTAATCAAAGATGGTAATATTGTATTTGAAAGATAATTCCATTCGAAAATTCTTAATAATTAAAATCTGCTCATTAACAAAACCATTGTTTACTAAAGATAATTTAGAATTTATTATTAATTAGAAAATAATCACTGAATGATGATAATTTTAAATGAAAATAAATTAAGAATACGATGATACCATGTTAGATATTAAACTTTTCAGGGAAAATCCTGATCTAATCCGTAGATCGGAAAAAAAACGTTTCAGAGGCATAGAAAACGTCGAAAAAGTCATTGAATATGATACGAAATGGAGAGATGGGCTTAAAAAGCTGAATGAACTACGTGCAGAAAGGAACAAACTATCCAAATCATTCAACGAAGCACGAAAGCGGGGCAAAGAGGAGTTAGAAATTCTTCAGATCAAAGCCAAGGAAGTTTCCAGGGAAATTGTTATGCTAGAACCGCAAATATCCGAATTTATTGAAAAACGAGACCAATATCGTTATAAAGTTGGCAATATAGTAGATGAAAATGTTCCTGTATCTGAAACAGAAGAGGATAATTTATTGATTTCTGAAGAAGGTATAATTCCTTCTTTCAACTTTGAACCATCAAACCATGTTGATTTAATTGAAGGTGTAGATGGGGCAGAATTCAAAAGTGCTTCAGAAATTTCAGGTTCCCGTTTTTATTATCTGAAAGGAGATATGGTATACCTTAATATGGCTCTGCTAAAATTTGCCATGGATATACTTTCTGAAAAAGGATTCACACCATTTCAAACACCTTTTTTCATTAAACATGATGTAATTAAAGAAACAGCAGAACTTGCTGACTTTGAAGAAACTTTGTACAAGGTTGAAGGTGAAGATCTGTACTTAATAGCTACTTCTGAACAAACACTTGCAGCCTTACACAGGGGTGATATAATTGATGAACGAACTTTGCCACGCAAATATTGTGGTATTTCATCTTGCTTCCGTAGAGAAGCAGGTTCTCATGGTAGAGACACCCTTGGAATATTCAGAGTTCATCAGTTTGAAAAAATCGAACAATTTGTATTTTGTAGTCAAGAGGATTCAAAAAATATTCATCAAGAGCTTTTGGAAAATGCAGAGATTATTTATAAAAAACTCAAAATTCCTTACAGAATTGTTTCCATTGTCTCTTCAGAACTCAACGATAATGCATCGAAAAAATATGATTTAGAAGGTTGGTTTCCCGGTTCAAATACTTACAGAGAACTTGTATCATGCACCAACTGTACAGACTATCAAGCTCGTAAATTAAATGCCCGTTGTGGAATCCAAGGAGATTCTGATTCATTAAAAATGTGTCACACGCTAAACAGCACAGCTGTAGCAACAGAAAGAACAATATGCTGTATTCTAGAAAATTATCAGCAAGAAGACGGAACCATCCGTATTCCAGAGGTATTGGTACCCTATATGAACGGTAAAACTGTGATTGGAAATTGATCCACGATTATGTCACGTATAATTATTTTAACAACAAAATATTGTTGTTGAACCGCTTTTTTTTCTTTCTTTTTTTGACAAAAAGTTATTATACTTATTTCACATATATTTATATTAATCATTTTTAGGCAATAGCAGATAATTTAGTTAAATATAATATCTAAACGAATTTATTGGAGGTTGAAAGGATCTTAGATTCAAATATCCTAATTGTAGAAGATGAGATCATAGTTGCTGCTGATTTAAAAGGTAGATTGGAAAATTTAGGTTACACTATAATTGGTATAGCCGCTACTGGTAGAGATGCTATAAGAAAAACTGGAGAAACAACTCCTGATGTCGTTTTAATGGATATAATGCTGAAGGGAGATATGGATGGAATAGAGACTGCCCATAAAATACGTGACTTCTATGGTGTTCCAGTAATATATTTAACAGCTTATTTTGACGAAGAAATATTGAATCGCGCAAAGATTACCGAACCATTTGGATACATCTTAAAACCCTTTGAAGATATGAGAATACAAAGCGCTATTGAAATGGCTGTTTACAATCATCATATGGAGCAAAAATTAAAAAACAGTGCGAAAATATTGAAATTCAGTAATGAAATGCTTCAAAAGATGAACAACTCTAAAAATTTTATCTGAAACACCAAAATTCCAATAATTTTAATATTATCCAAATAATAGATTTATTAGTTAAGCATAACATAAATTGTCATTAATTGAAATAGCAAAAAGTTCTTAAATAAATTTCTTCTTAAAATAATTATTATAGAAATTATTCCTGTTTAAATAGCTTATATTATTCTAAAGTACAGAATATATCTTCATACCGTTAATGTGTAAATATTTACTATAATTTATGAGAAAATTTTTAATTGAATATTTATATGATATGAGAACTAAATAACCATAAAATTCATTATGATTTTACGAGTACTCAATTAAGTAACGATAACTCAATGAGAGGTGAACCTATTGTACAAAAAAATACTTTTACCAACAGATGGTTCAG
>PMMV01000019.1 GCA_003162115.1 Methanobacterium sp. | reverse complement strand
GGGTCTAGACCTTTCTTGTAGCTTGAGTGAACAAATCCACTTGCCTTAGCACCGAGTTCTCCAATCTGGAAATGAGGTAATGTTCTTTTACTATAACCCCTTTCTATACGTCCACCACGAACAGATTGCTGACCTACACATGCTGCAATCTGAGTCAAGTTCAACATTGAACCTCTTGCACCAGTAAGAGCCATTATAACAGCATGGTTCTCCATTCCAAAGTAACTTTCTGCTATTTCACCAGACTTGTCCCTTGCTTCACCAAGAACCTGCATTATCTTCATCTCAAGGGTTTCTCTCAGGCTTCTGCCCGGCAGGGCTTCCAGTTCTTCATTGTGGTATGCCTCGATTAGCTGTTCAACCCTTGCCTCCGCATTTGCAAGTAACTGTTCTATACGATCCTTGGCTTCCCTTGGTATTTCCTCGTCCGCTGTACTGGTTGTGAAACCCCTCTTCATTATACCTGCAATTGCAAGTTTGGTGGATGAATCAAGGAATTCACGTGCCTTGTCTGTACCGTACTCCTTAACAATGGAATCTAGTATCTTACCCGAAAATGCACCGTAGGCTTTTTCGTCCATTGCCCCGGTTTTTATCTGTCCATTTTCTATGACAACGTATGCGTCATTTTTACATTCCTGTTTAAGACATTCATCGCATTTCCTGCATATTTCTGCCTTGTAAACCATGTTGAGGTCCTTAGGAAGAAGTAAGCTGAAAACCTGTTTTCCAGTCCAATCTTTACCAGTAGCCTTTGGTAATGGCATTCTAGCACGTTTAACCATTTGAAATACGTCTTCTTCTGAGAAAATAGAACCTTCTCTTGTAAGAAGGTATGCACCGGATATATGATCGTGTATTCCACCTATGATTGGTCCTCCAAATCTTGGGGAAAGTATGTGTTCCTGAACCCTCATAAGGGATTTAGCTTCTGCACGAGATTCTTCTGTTTGGAATACATGCATGTTCATTTCGTCTCCATCAAAATCAGCGTTGTATGGTGGGCAAACACATAAATTCAATCTGAAAGTTTTGTATGGTAAAACTTTAACTTCGTGGGCCATCATTGACATCCTGTGGAGTGAAGGCTGCCTGTTGAATAGTACGACATCTCCATCCATAAGGTGCCTTTCAACAACGAATCCAGGTTCCAGTTTCTCGATAACAGTTTCTTTGGTCTCATCATAAACTCTTATCTTCCTGTCATCTGGCCTTATAACATAGTTAGCTCCGGGATGTACATTGGGTCCGTTCATTATGAACTTCTTCATATCGTCGATGTTCCATTCAGTTACAAAAACAGGCACAGTTACCTCTGTGGCTATCATCTCTGGTACTCCAACCTCGTTTATGCTTATATTTGGATCTGGAGATATAACAGTTCTTGCTGAGAAGTTAACCCTTTTACCAGAAAGGTTACTTCTGAAACGCCCCTCTTTACCTTTAAGACGTTGTGCAAGTGTTTTAAGAGGCCTTCCTGACCTGTGTCTGGCCGGTGGAACACCCGATGCCTCATTGTCAAAGTAGGTTGTAACATGATACTGTAGAAGTTCCCAAAGATCCTCAACTATGAGTTGGGGTGCTCCTGCTTCCATGTTTTCCTTGAGCCTCTGGTTGATCCTTAAAATATCCACGAGTTTATGTGTTAAATCGTCTTCAGACCTTTCTCCTGTTTCAAGTGTTATTGAAGGCCTCACAGTCACGGGTGGAACAGGAAGTACTGTTAAAACCATCCATTCTGGTTTTGCAATTTCACGGTTTATACCAACAAATATGTACTCATCTTCAGGTATAGTTTCCAGCCTTTCCCTTACCTCACTTGCAGTGAGTTTGTAGTTTCCTTCAACTATTGAAACTGGTTTGTCTATTTTGACGTCTTCTTGTTCTTCGGCACAGTGGGGACATTTATCCCTTCTTGCAACGGTGTAAACTTCTTTAATTATTGCTGTTATGCTCTCCTCATTTTTGAGGTGGTTTTCAATTTTTTCTTTGTAATTTACCATTTCAGCTTCGGTTAAGAGAACACGTCCACAGTCCTTGCAGGTTGATCTCAGAACCTTGTGAATTGTGTCTGCAAAACCCACATGTATAACTGGTCTTGCTAAGTTTATGTGTCCAAAATGTCCCTGACAATCTCCGCCCTTTGATCCACAGGATCTACATCGGAGTCCTGGATCAATAACTCCCAATCTAGGGTCCATGAGTCCGGCTTCAATTGGATATCCGTCCTCATCGTAGGTGTCTGGGGTTACGATCTTGGTAACGGACATTTTTCTTATGTTCTCTGGAGACATAAGACCAAAGTTGATTTGGGAAATCTTTTTTAAAATTCCTTTCAAGCTCATTCTCTCCTTATTATTATGTGCCGTTATTTGCTTTATTTCAGCATCATATCAGCTTACTGTTCGCCCTATGCTTTATCTTCAAGAACTAATTTAGGGAATATACATAGGCTCTTGAGTTCGTCGAGTAAAAGTTTGAATGCATATGAAATCTCAACAGGAAATGTTTCTGATTCACCGCATATTGCACAATATTTTTTGTCTCTTATTCTGTCGTATATGGCTATCATTCCACATTCTTGACATATAAGAGCTTCATATTTGTCAGATTCATCTAAAAGTCTTTCTTTTAGTGCAAGTGCTGCACCGTGTGCAATAAGACAATCTCTTTCCATCTCTCCAAATCTTAAACCGCCTTCTCTTGCTCTACCTTCTGTTGGCTGCCTTGTTAAAACCTGTACAGGTCCTCTTGACCTGGCGTATACTTTATCTGCAGTCATATGGTGCAGTTTTTGATAGAATGCAACTCCAACAAATATTTCGGATTCAATTCTTTCTCCAGTTATTCCATTGTAGAGTGATTCACGACCAGCTGTTTCGAAACCATTTTCCTTCAACAGTTCCATTATCTCAGCTTCTTGTTGACCTCCAAATGGTGTACCGTCCATCCTTTTTCCTTCCATGGTTCCAGCTTTGCCTGCTAGCATCTCAATAACCTGACCAACTGACATCCTTGATGGAATTGCGTGTGGATTTATTACCAAATCTGGAACTACCCCTTCTTCTGTGAATGGCATATTTTCCTGTGAAACTATAAGACCTACAACACCTTTCTGTCCGTGCCTTGATGCAAATTTATCACCAAATTCGGGCTGTCTCTGGTCTCTGACCCTTATCTTTGCGAGTTTACTTCCTTCAACAGTTTCTGTTAAAAGTACAGCATCAACTACTCCGTGTTCTCCGTGCCTTACTGTAACGGAAGTTTCACGTCTTCTTTCTGCTACTGTTCCGAATTCGTCTATCTCTTCAAGGAACCTTGGTGGTGATGTTTTACCTATCAATACATCTCCGGAAGTGACTTCAACTTCCGGATTAACTATTCCATCCTCATCCAAGTGTCTGTAAACTTCTTCTGACCTGTATCCCCTAACAATGTTTTCTGGAACCTCAAACTTATCTTCCTGTCCTCCAGGATAACGTCTTTCTGAGGCCTCATATGACCTGAAAAATGATGATCTTGCAAGTCCCCTTTCTATGGATGCTTTGTTAAGTATGAGAGCATCTTCCATATTGTAACCTTCATAAGACATTACAGCAACAACAAAATTTTGTCCTGATGGACGTTTGTCGTATTTAGTTGCGTCCATACTCTTGGTTTTAACTAGCGGTACTTGAGGATGGTGCAGTAAATGTGCACGGGTATCTGTCCTCATATTGTAATTTGAAACATACAGACCAAGGGCCTGTTTTGTCATACCCGCTTCCATGGTGTTCCTAGGGGATGAGTTGTGATTTGCAAATGGAATGATTCCTGCACAGATTCCTAGCATGGTTGATGGATCGATCTCGAGATGAGTATGGTGTTCATTGATATGATCAGGAAACATTGCTATGTATGAATTTTCTTCCTCTTCAGCNNGCATCCATATATTCAATTATTCCCTGATTTATCAGATTATCCCAGCCCAATTCACCTTCTTCAAGTTTTTGGATATGTTCTTCTGTTAATTTTGAAACTCCATCCTCAACAACTATGAGTGGTCTCCTGGTTCTTCCTGGATCTGTGAACAGATATATTTCGTCTGTTTCATGGTAGTGTGTTATGTTCATCTCGGGGGATACTTCACCAGATCTTCGTTTCTCCCTCATGGATGCTACAAAGTCTTCTGGATCATCACAAGTCCCGATGATCTTACCGTTAATATATATTTTGGATTTTTTCACGAATTTGCCCCCAAAAGGATTTCCGGTTTGATGAGAATTTAACTAAGTTAAAACACAAGAAATCAATTTCTTGCATTGAAACACTCTCATCAAACTCTAATTTCGAACAATATTGATTATCCTTTGGATTATCATTATTTGATCTATAAAGATTGTACAGGGTTAATAACTCCCATTTTTTTAATTACAGCTTCAAGTTCCTCTGGATCTGAGCCTTCTGATATTTTGGACAGTATTGCGAGGTTCTTCACGAGTCCACAGTTAGGTCCTTCAGGTGTTTCGTTAGGGCATATTTTCCCAAACTGTGTTGGATGCAAATCACGAGCTTCAAAGTGAGGTTGGCTTCTGCTTAATGGAGATACAACCCTTTTAAGATGTGATAATGTGCCCATGTAACTTGTTCTGTCGAGTAGCTGGCTTACACCCGCACGTCCTCCAACCCAATTTCCAGTAGCTATTGCATGTTTTATGTTTTCTGTTAATACGTCTGAACGAACCGCCTGTTTTACTGATGGTTCTTTTCCTCTTGCAAGACTTCTCTCAAGCTGGTAAGTCATATCTCTTGTTAAACT
>PMMV01000038.1 GCA_003162115.1 Methanobacterium sp. | reverse complement strand
ATTAATTAATTTTTAAAATATAAAATATTATATAACAATAGTTATATATACATGATTTCATTAAACAATTTAATCATTAGAATCTAAAATTTATTAAAATAAATTCCTATGGAGATGATTCGATATGATCAGTATAAAATTTTTAACCCGATTTATAGATATTACTGGGGAAAAAAATCTTCAAGTTGATAATATTGCCAATATAAACGTTCTATTGGATTATCTGTGTCAAAAATATGATAAACCATTTAAAGATGTTTTGTATGATGATAAAGGGAATATAAGAGACTATTTAAAAATTATGATTAACGGTAAAGATATAAGAGACATTGATGGAATTGATACTCATCTAAAAGAGGGAGATCAAATTGTGATGTTTCAAACAATCGCAGGCGGTTAATTTTTGATAATAAAGCATTAATAAGGCTACAACTGATTCACGGCTTTTTCAATCCGTTTTAAAGCTTCACTAAGGATATATCTGGGACATGCAATGTTCATCCTCATAAAACCACTTCCTGATCCACCAAAAATAAAACCATCCTCTAAACATACCTTAGCATTTTCCCTCATAAAACTCCTGAGTACATTATTATCCATGCCAAGGTCACCGCAGTCCAACCATATTAGGTAGGTACCTTCGGGATCAATGACCTTTATACGTGGTATATTCTTTTCAAAGTAATTCTTTAAATAGTTCAGGTTTTCCTGTAGATAATCCAGTACTTGTTCCAACCATTCATCCCCATATCTGTAGGCAGCTTCCATTGCAGTATATCCGAATAGATTAGGATTAGGAACTATACCTGATCTTGTATTTATAAAATTTTCACGTAATTTTTTATTGGGAATTATAATTGAAGAAACTTCAAGACCTGCAAGGTTGAACGTTTTACTAGGTGACATGCAAACTATACAGTTCTGTTCAAATTTCTTTGAGATAGATGCAAAAGGTGTGTGTTTATTTCCTTTAAAGAGGATTTCACAATGTATTTCATCAGAGATTACCACTGCACCATTATCAATAATAATTTCACCCATTCTGATTATTTCATCCCTTTTCCAGAGTCTTCCGACAGGATTGTGTGGATTGCAGAATATGATGGTTTTAATACGTCCAGGACCATTTAATGGCCTAGTTTTAGGATGAAATTTCTCTTCAAGGCCGTCATAGTCCATTACATATCTACCGTTTACCAGTTTGAGTCCATTATTTATTATCTTGCAACCACTGTTGATAACCACTGGAAAAAATGGATGATAAGTTGGTTCTTGTAATATTACTTCATCACCGGGATGAGTAAGTGAACGGACAGCAACATGAAGCGCTGGAACCACACCTGGTGTGAATACTATCCATTCGGGACTAATATCCCAATTAAATTTACGTTTCATACGTTCAACAACTGAATTGATTACGCTCGATCCAGGTTTTGTATAGCCATAAAATGGGTGTTCTACTCGTTTTTTAAGTGCATCTATAATTGGTTTTGCAACTGGTAGATCCATATCAGCTACCCAGAGAGGAAGCAAATCTCCACTTCCAAAGATTGATTCCATCATATCCCATTTAAGGCAATCTGTCTTATCACGGTCGCATAATTGGTCAAAATCGTATTTCAAATTTAGATCTCCATTCTATTAATTATATGGATTTAATTAATTATTTTTACTTTATTTTACTAATTATTTCCAAAATATTTAGATAATCATCAATATCTATAACAATTGTTATATAATATTTTTTGTTTAAATTTAATGATAAATTTTTACAAATAGATATCTAAAAAAAATTAATCTGCTTATTATATTCTTATTAATGCTTAAAATAGTATAAATCAAGATTTTCATTTGATATTACTTTTAATAATTATGACAGATCATTTTAAATTAGAGAGTATTAATGCAGAAACTAAAATATTTTAATATAAATTGAGATGATATTATGAAAGAACATTCTCAAAGCGATGATGATAACCAAAATATGAGAAAAAATGAGCTTAAAACCAATAATGATAAATTAAATGAGGATAACCTTTCGCTTGAAGAAATAGAAAAAGAACTTGCAGAAAAGGATGATATGATAATTCACCTTAAAATTAAACTTCTAGATTCTCAGGAAAGAATTCATGAAGTAATTATCGAGAAAGGATCACTAGAAAAACAAGTTAAGGAGTTTGAACTCAAAGGAATAAGTCTAAAGTTTGGTAATTTTGAAGAATTAAAAAATAATTTTAACAAGATTGAACACAGGTTGACCATAACAAAAAACCAGCTAGATGATGCTCGTATCCAGATTAAATCCCAGAATGAGTTTGTTAATAATGCCAAAGAGCAAGTTGAATTCATGGAAACAGTTATTGAAGACCTTGAAAACAGAGGCTTAATAGATTTTCTACGTAACAGATTTCCAGAAAGCTTTGTTACCTACAAGAAAAAATAAAAATTTTAGTTTATTCTTTTTATAGAATTATATTTCTTCACTTACTCATTAACATATATAAATATAACAATTGTTATATAATAACTAAAGTTCAATTAAATTATTTAATAAAAATTATCTTACTTCTAATTAGGAGGGCTAATAAATGAAGATTGGATATCTCTCAACTATATATCATACATCGTTTATCCTAAAAAGTGGAAAATTTATCTTTGATAGCTTTGACGAAACAGAATGGAAACTCTTCCCAACAGGTCCAGAGATGATGAAAGCATTTGAAGATAAAAAAATAGATCTAGGATACATTGGACTTCCACCTGTTATGATCGGAATTGAGAAGGGTATGAAAATCAAATGTGTTGGAGGGGGCCATGTGGAGGGCACAGTAATGGTTGCTGATAAATCATACTATTCTTATTCGGATTTAGGCAATGTAGAATCTGTAATAAACCAGTTTACAGGGAAAACCATCGGAACACCTACCAAGGGATCTATACATGATGTAATATTACGCAGTATTGTAAAGGATAAAAATATATCCATTAAGAACTACCAATGGGCAGACTTCATTCCAGACGCAATTTATGATGGTGAAATAGAAGCAGGGATTGGTACACCTTCCCTTGCTACAGTTGCATCAAACCAATTTGATTCCAAGATTATATTACCACCAAATAAACTTTGGCCATACAATCCCAGCTATGGAATAGTTGTACAGGAAGATATGATATTAAATTCAGGGGATTTTATTATAAATTTTTTAAAGGCACATGAAGATGCATCCAACTTAATTAGGAATGAACCAGAAATAGCAGCAGAAATAGCTGCACATGAAATGGGCGTTATTGATAAAGAATTTGTTTTAAATACCTATAACATCTCACCTCGCTACTGTGCAAAAATATCAGACAAATATATCCAATCCACAATGGATTTTATACCAATTTTAAATGAATTGGGTTACATGAAGCACGATCTTAAGGTTGAAGATATATTTAACCTTAAATTTATTGATGAAACACATAAGGAAGATGCACACTATTGATGATGGATTAAATAAATGAATTAATAATTAACTTCAAGCTAATATTTTAGGATTTCATTTGAATTATTGAAATCATAAATTTTATTATCATTTGTTAACATAATATAATAAAGGTGGTGGTCTTATCAAGCCAACAGAAACATTTAATCTATTAGTTACACTACAAGGGCAAAAAGATGAAAATTCAGGTGAAGAGGTATTAGGAACAGAAGAAATTGAATTGGCACTTAAAGATCAAGAAAAAGTGCTCAATATTAAAGAATCAAAATTTCCCAATGTTCTTTTAATAGATTTGGCAATGGAACCATTAGATGCAGTTAAATTAATTAGAAATGCTCCAACCACAGTAATATCTAAAGTAGTACTCATTGAAAAGGTGGTCAGGACTCGATTGGATAGCATATTAGAGAAAGTAATAGATCTTGCAGGGGATCGGGTAGTTTCAGGAGATTCATTTAGAGTAATATGTGATCTAAGAGGAAGAAAATATATAAAATCTAAGGATGAACTAGTGGAAAGAATTTCAGACGAATTAATTGAAAGATTTAATTTACAATCCAATGACTCTGATTTAGATTGGATAGTGCAGGTGGAAGTAGTAGGTGAAAATACTGGCATCAGCATGCTCAACCCGGAAATGATCATTAAAAAGATTTAAAGAATTTCTTACCCATTTTTTAAAAAATCTAATTAACTTTTTTCTCACTTAACAAATACCATATCATCATAATTTTTTAATTTTGGACCAATAAAGTATCATATGCTGATTTTACAAAAATTTCTCCTATAATTTTGGATGGATTAAATCTTTTTTTCTTCTCTTATGCTCTACCAATACAAGCACCAATTAAACTAACCCATTTTAGTTTAGGTGATAATATGGGTGATGTAAAGTCGAAACTTAAATCTGAAATTTCTGCAGAACAGCCAATCGAGCAATTAAATAGTCTAGAATTAGTTATAACTCCAAAAAAAGAATTTTTAAAGTGGTTTAATAATACAAAGGGGATAATTGAAGAAATAAAGGTATATCAAGATGAAAATAATTTAAATTCCATGGAGTGTCCTAACTGTCAATCCCGAATGGGAAATTATAATATAAAAGATGATCCAGGGGAGTTATGGCATATATGTTCGAAGTGTAATATCCCATTTTCAGATAGACAGCACAGATACTTTACTAAAATGATGATGATACTCATAAACGAGGATTTTAATTCTGCTAATCAAAAAAAAAAACATTAGATTGACGTTAATGAAAAAATATAACTTCCAAATCCGAACTTTGTATTGAAAACCTTTAAAAACTGATATATAAAATTTATCTCTGAAATTTATAAATTATTTAAACTGACTTATCGAATAAAAAAATACAGTATAACATGGTAATCGATTTCATTCACTTAATTAGATAGATCTTTAATTTTAGATTATTTTAAATTTCGAAAAAAAATTAAAAAAATAAAGAATCATATTGATTCTAAATTTTTCTAAACTAAGCAGTTAATGAGTTGCTTGATNNTCATCATGTGCTCTTGGTAAAAAGGCTAAATTAGTTATATCCGCAGCGGGTGGTAAAAAGATAGAAAATACACTTCTAGCACCTTTTATGGATTTATAATATGCTGAACCCATTTCATTTATTAGTCCTGCATCAGCCCCGCCATATATGTCAACAACCAATGCATTCATTGGAACTTTGCTTGACTCGAGTACGTCAATGTGTGTGTTGGGACCTAATCCCATATTATAAGCAGTTATCCCCATTGTTTTCAATATACTTATAATATTGTTTATTCTTGCATTGTCGGTCGTTTTACTGTTGATGTTATCACTTGTGATGTAAATAGACTTACATGCAGCTGCACCCAGTCCGTTAACAGTAATTTGCTTTATTTTTAATCCCTGTGTTGCTATGATTTTCTTAAATTCAGCTATGGGAATTTTTTTAGAACCGTAACCAACTGTAGTTGGTAATCTGTAATGAGAATTGTAGAATTTCTGTGCTCTAGAAACTCCATCCTTCATTTGAGCTAAAGTGATCGGAGATACTGTAAAACACGTCGAAAAATAAGGATTACCAATTCCTGATAAATCTTTTACACTGCCCATATTGAGTATTAATTTATATTTTACACCTGTGGATAATGCTTTTATAGGAATTACACTTAAGACCTTGCCGTTTATAGATTTCTTAGTTTTTATAACAGTTCCACCACTGGTTTTTAGTGATATTGACTGGGTTCCAGCTTTTATAGGTTTGTTGAAGTTGACTTTTATTGTTTTACTTTTCAATATGATTGAGTTATTGACTGGATTCACCGATGTCACCTTAGGTGATGGACTGGTCGATGTTACATTCGCTGCTGCTGTAGTACTTACATTCAATATCAGAGCTAAACTAAATAGCATTAACACTGATAAAAACAATTTTCGCTTAATTATACCGCCTCCCGTCTGATAATACATAAAACATATAGATTTTATGATCCCATCAGAACTAATCTAACGATCACTTCAACATACCTTATAAATGCTTTGGTTTACTTTCCAAAAAAGGATAACCATAGGGCTCTTTTTAAGATATAAGACTTATTATGACCTTATTGATATTATGAAAATTGGATAAGCTTATTCCGTTGGTATTTTTAATAAATAACATCATCTAAAACAATATTCGCATAAATTAGATGCAATTATTCTAATTATAAATCATTTAAATATTTTCCAATGGAAAAGGCTCACAAACAATAATTAGCTAAGATAATTTCCTGTTTCTAAAAATTGATAAGATTTGGAGTTCATAATATAATTATCAAAAAAAGGGAGTTGAAATTGGATGGATAAATTCGAGCAATTAATCCATGATGTTACTGAAATGTCCGAAAGTGACAGGAATAAATCTATTGAAGACTACAAAGGCTCTTGTATTTGTCAAACCTGTGCAACGTATACTCAATGTGCTGCAGATGCCAATGAAAAACTTTTTTGTGTAAATGGAAAAAGTTTGGATTGTATTATAGAACCCAAGGGCTGTGAGTGTCCTGTTTGTCCATTAACACGATCCCTTGATGTTGGAGTTATACATAACACTTACTGTTTGAATGGCAGTGAAATGGAACAGAAAGGATAAAGAAACTGTAAAAAAAAATTGTAGTAAGATGATTTAACACCATTTACTTGATGAAAGGAAACATCAATTTAAGAAAATCATCCAAATTTATGAAAAATAAACCAAATGATGTGTAATCAGATTATTTTATAGGTTTTTTAAATTCAACATGTATAAACTCCAAATTTTTATTTTTCGGGTAATACGATCTAAAAATATCTTATTGTGCCTATATTAAAGTAGAATATTATTCTAATGGAATTTATATCTATTTTTTGCATTTATCATCCATTATTTTTGTTTCAAGTATTTTTAGGAGTTATCGTCCTTATAGAAGTATAATAGGTAGATCAAATGTTATATTTATATTAAATCATACAGATTTGGTAATGCACTTTCTAAAGTTTTCCAAAAAAACTAATAGTACTATTAAATATACTTAAATTTGGTTATTAAAATGGCAGATATCAAAATTTTACTGGTTGAAGATGATGAAATTACAGCGAGAGATATCGAGAGTACATTAAAATTATTTGGTTACGAAATTCCATATGTCGCTTCCAGTTGCAAAGAAGTCCTTGATAAAACTTTGGAAATTATGCCGGATCTTATTTTGATGGATATAGTTCTTAAAGAAGGTATTGATTGTATTGAATCTGTTTCTAAGATTAGAAAGTTAAATATACCTCTTATTTATTTATCTAATAAATCTCAAGAGCGATCAGATAAAAAATCCAAATTCACAGACCCCTATGGATATATGATTAAACCTTATGATAGTGAAGAACTAAAATATGCTATAGAACTCTCACTTTACAAAAATAAAATGGAAAAAGAATTGAAAGAAAGTGAGAAAAGCTATCGTAAGTTGGTTAATAAGTCAATGGTTGCGATATATAAAACCAATTTAAATGGGGATATTATATTTGCTAACAATGCTATGGCTGATCTGTTTAATTTTAGAAGTATTGAAGCGTTGAAACGGAAAAAAATTGAACAGCTCTACGAAAATCCTGAAGATAGGAAGAAATTTATTCAAAAACTACAAGAAGAGGGCAGTTTCAACCATTATGAGCTTAATATGGTTTCGAATAGTGGTGAAAAAATTAACATCCTTCTCAGTGCACAGTTAAATGATAACAACATAGAGGGGATGATAATTGATATCACTGAACGAAAAAAGGCTGAAAAAAAGATCAAAGAATCACTTGAAGAAAAGGAAATGCTCTTGAAGGAGATTCATCACAGGGTGAAAAATAATTTAATGATTATATCTAGCCTTTTGAACCTAGAGTCAAGATATATAAAAGATAAAGCATCTAAAGAAATTTTCAAGGAAAGTCAGAATCGTGCTAGGGCAATGGCCCTTATACATGAAAAATTATATCA
>PMMV01000112.1 GCA_003162115.1 Methanobacterium sp. | reverse complement strand
GGAAATCCTATTCCATTATCGCTAATAATGAGCTGATATCTATTTCCAATTAATTTTAATGACACACGTACTTCTCCTGTTTTATTATTGGGAAATGCGTGTTTAAGAGAGTTTGATATGAGTTCGTTGATTATAAGACCACATAATACTGCTGTTTCCATATTGAATTTTATATCTTCTATTTCGATTATCGGAAAGATCGTATCACTAACATCATAGGAGTCAAGTAGATCCGTAGTTAAACTTTTAACATAGTCAGAGAAGTCGATCTTGGAGCGGTCAGAGGATTTGTATAGTTTTTCATGTATTATGCCCATAGATTTAACCCTGTTCTGACTTTCTTTTAGGACGTTAACAGCTTCCTCATTTTTTGCATAATGAGTTTGAAGGTTTAAAAGGCTATGAATAACTTGCATATTATTTTTAACCCGATGATGAGTTTCCTTGAGAAGAATGTCTTTCTCATTTATGGACGATTTCAATCCTTCTTCAGTCTGTTTTCTTTCAATTGCATATTTTAATGTACGACCTAGCAGTTTCTTATCGACCTGGCCCTTAATAAGATAATCCTGAGCACCTTCTTTAACCGCACTTAAACCTAGATCTTCATCTTCAAGGCCGGTTATAATTATTATTGGCAGCTCTGGCATCTGATTATGGACCTGAGTGAATGTTCTAAAACCCTGACTATCTGGAAGACCAAGATCCATAAGTATTACATCGAAATTTTCATTTCTGAGAATTGTTAATGCTTCACCTAAACTTTCTGCAAATTTTAGTTCGAAACATCCATCTGATAATTCAGAGATCATGGTTCTTATTGATACAATATCACCTAGATTATCTTCGATTAAAAGAACACTTGCACTATCACCAACCATCATTACACCCCTTTTAATTAATTATGACCTTCCTCGAAAGTATCCAACTGCAATCTAATCATATTTTATTACATCTAATATTTTATATTTCAACAGTTATTAATCTTTCTTTTTTTAGAGGTTTATAGTGATAATATTCACGAAAAATTATATTATATGTGATATGTTTCACAAAAAATGGTTCGTATTTAACAAAAAAACAATTTTTTTTATAAAATAGTTATTAACTCAAAAAATTTTAATACTTCATGATTAATTGGGCTAATATTTGGATCATTTTTACTGAAAATATTGGGAGATTTATATTATTTTTTCAAATTTTCCAATGAATTTGATCAACCTTTTATAATTGAATAATACATAGTTAATTGATACCATGTTACAGTCTAGGATTTTCATAATTGAAGACGATGCCATTGAGGCCATGGATATAAAAATTAACTTAGAATCTATGGGATATGAGGTTCTTGGAATGGCGGGTTCTGGAGAAGAAGCACTCCGAAAATTGTCCCAGTCCAGACCAGATATTGTTTTAATTGATATTGTAATAAAGGGCGCTATGAACGGGGTAGAAGTTGCTCATAAGATTAAAAACGAGTTCGATCTGCCATTTATATTTTTAACTTCCCATTCAGAAGAAACTACTATGGAAAAAGCTAAGATCACCGAGCCCTTCGGTTATGTGATCAAGCCATTCGATGTTACTGAATTAAAATACACCATTGAGATTGCGCTCTACAAACATAAAATGGAAAAAAAATTAGAGAGCAGATTACAATATTTTAAAAATGTATTTGATCATGCACCCATTGGAATATTCCATTCTACATTAGAGGGTAAGTTTATCAGGGTTAACTACGCCTTTTCAGATATGTATGGATATGAATCTCCAGAAGACTTGATCAATGATGTAAACAAAACCACCATAGCCGAAAAATTATACTTGTATCCAAATAGACGTTTAGAATTCATATCTACAGCATTGGAAGATGATAAATGGCATTCCCATAAAAATGAGTATGTCCGTAAAGATGGAAGTATCATGATAGGAGAGCTATGTTTCAGAACCATAAAAAAAGATGATGGTACTGTAAAATATGTTGAGGGATTTGTAGAGGATGTTACTGAACAAAAAGAATTAGAAGAAGCTCAGATGAAAACCGAGATGATTGCATGGGATCGTCTGGCTGAAATTGATGGTATTTATGATTCTTCACCAATTGGGCTATGTACCCTTGATAAAGATTTAAGATACATCCGAATTAACGAGAACTTAGCCCAGATCAATGGGATTCCTGCCATCAAACACATAGGAAAAACACCCCGGGAAATTATACCTACATTGGCTGAAAAAATTGAATCAATGGCTAAACAGACTTTAAAAACTGGCCAACCTATTATGAGCCGGGAAATTAATGGGGTAACACAGGCTAAGCCGGGTGTTTTGAGAACTTGGATTTTCCAGAGCGTTCCATTTAAAGATATTTTAGGAAGTATTATAGGAATAAGTTTCTCGGTACTTGAAATTACTGAGATGAAAAAGGTCCAACAAGAAATAGCTGAAACTGTTAAAAAACTAGAATTATCAAATGAAGAGCTTCAAAGGTTTGCTTATGTTGTATCACACGACTTTAAAGAACCTTTAAGAATGGTTTCATCATTTACACAGTTAATACAAACACGATATGTAGGTAAATTTGATAAAGAAGCTGATGAATTTATTGATTTTATTGTTGAAGGTTCTCGACGCATGGAAATTTTATTAGATGATCTGTTGGCTTATTCAAGGATTACATCGGCTGAAGATAAGTATAAGGAGATCAACTTGGACTCGATTATTGAAGAGTGTATGTTCAATTTGAAGCTTGCAATTGAAGAAAATAATGTTGAAATAACTTGGGAATCACTACCAACTGTTTTTGTTAATCGTACACAGATGATACACGTTTTCCAAAACCTGATAGCCAATGCAATTAAGTTTAGGGGTAATAATACTCCTAAAATCTACATATCTGCCCAGATAGAAGAAGATCATTGGATATTGGGTGTGGGTGATAATGGAATAGGAATTGATCCACAATACAATGAACGCATATTCGAAGTATTTCAAAGGTTGCATCGAAGAGATGAATATGAAGGTACAGGTATGGGGTTGTTCCTTACAAAAAAAATAGTTGAAAGACATAATGGACATATATGGGTAGAATCAGAACCAGGAAATGGATCTACATTTTACTTTACTTTACCGTTTGAAAATCCTGTTACGTACTAATTTATTTTTTTTTATATTTTATTAATGAAAACATAATATTTTAAAATAGTGAATTCTTTAGAATAAGTATTATTATGTTAATTTTGAAATAATTTCCTATGAGAATTTAAATAATATATTAAGATTTAGTTATCATATATAACAAATATGTGACAGAACTGTTATAATTCGAAATGTTTATAAGTATAATAGTTCTATAATATAACTATGGGTAAAATAAATTTAAACAAAAATAATTCCTACCCATAAAAAAAACCAAGGTGATAAGATGTGTGAAGAAGATAAATGTGGACCTATGAATAAAGATTTTGGCATGAGAATGCATCATCATATGAGAGGTATGAAAGGTGGGCATTTCCACGATGAAATGAAGAAAGGACATATGATGAAGAAAATGTTCATGAAAAAGATCATGGAACAGCTTTCTGAAGAAGATAAGAAGAAGCTTTTAGTTGCAAAAATGGATATGAAAATATCAATGGCAGAACAGAAAACCGAGATTATGAAAGAAAAGAAGAAACTTGTGGCTGCAAAAATGGATATGAAAGCTTCCATGGCAGAACAGAAGATCGAAATGTTTAAAATGATCCGCGATATGTTAAAAGAATAAATTTAATACAACCAGACTAATAAATCCGTTTTTTTTAACAGATTGATTAGACTCATAACATATTTTTTTTGGGGCTCTTATTTATTGGAGAATAAAATCAATACTATTAATAATTTCGATAAATTATTTTTTTTTACAATTAGTAGGTAATCAATATTTTTAATGGGTGAATTAAGATGGATGAGGAAAGATTGAACAAAATGGTGGATGATTTGTATCTTTTTTTCCCTTTGTTTCGTAGAAAACTTTTTAAACATAAAAAAAATTTAAAACAAAAGAAAATTCCACATTCTTATTATCATATATTAAAAGTGTTGAAGAAGAGTGGTGAACTGCCTATGTCTGAAATCAGCAGGTCAGTTTACATATCAAAATCAAATATGACCTCCATAATTGATAAACTTGTTGAAGACGGATTAGTGGAACGATTACCAAATAAAAACGATCGAAGAATAATCGACATATCCCTCACAGATAAAGGAAATGATCTCTTAAGGAACTGGAGAAAACATTCCAATAATGAGATAAAAATGAACTTATCCCTTCTATCTAATGAAGACCTGGAGAAATTCTACGAATCGGTAGAAAACATCAAAAATATCCTCTTAAAAATAGGTGAATGATTAAAAATATATAACGTGATTCTGGTTGATGTCGGTTTACCCGGTGGATTATCGGATATTCAAAAAGAGATAAGTAAGGCTGGTGTTTCATTTGATAAACTTGATACTATAATTATAACTCATCAGGATATGGATCATATTGGTGGATTGCCTGATATTTTAAGAGAATCAGATCATAAAATCAAAGTCCTAGCACATGAACATGATAAGCCATATATTCAGGGTGAGAAGAGGTTGAACAAAATAACACCAGAACGTAGGGAACAACTTGAAGAACAACTAAAATCCATGCCTGAGGAGCAGCGTAACGCAATGCAGAAATTGTTCCAAAATCCACCTACAGCTAAAGTAGATGAGACTGTAAAAGACGAGGTTGAATTACCATACTGTGGTGGTATCCGTATTATCCACACACCAGGTCATACTCCGGGTCATATTGTTTTGTATCTTAAACGAAGCAAGATTCTTGTAGCTGGTGACTTGTTAAATATCTTAGATGGTGAATTGGTTGGGCCGAATCCACTGCATACTCCTGATATGGATTCAGCTTTAAATTCACTTCAAAATTTAACTCAATATGATATCGAGAAAGTAATCACTTATCATGGTGGATTATACTCTGATAATCCTAATCAAAAAATTGTTGAATTAATAAATAAAAAATAATGATATTTAAAATCTAAAAATTATTTTATAAAAATAAAAAATTAATCATCAATGATTAACAAATTTAATTTTATTAATAACTATTTTTAAGGAAAATGGGTTTATGATAGCAATAGAGACTATAGATTTAACTAGAAGATTCGAAGATCTGACGGCTGTAGATAAAGTGAATCTAAAGGTTGATCAAGGTGAAATATTCGGATTGCTAGGCCCAAATGGCGCGGGTAAAAGCACATTTATATCCATGCTATGCACTATTCTGAAGCCTTCATCGGGCACGGCTAAGGTAGAAGGCTACGATATTATACGTGAAGCAGGAGATGTACGGCGTTCCANNAGTATAGATGATAAACTCACGGGTATGGAGAATATGGAATTGCACGCTGATCTGTATGATGTACCTCGTGACGTGATGCACTCACGAATAAATGAAGTATTACAATTAGTCGAGTTAGAAGATCGTGCCTCACATAACGTTAACACATATTCAGGAGGTATGAGGCGTCGATTAGAAATAGCGAGGAGTCTGATACATTATCCTAGAGTACTATTCTTGGATGAGCCTACAGTAGGCTTGGATCCGCAAAGCCGTGAACATATCTGGAATTATATCAGGGCTTTAAAGAAACGAGAAAATATTACCATTATTCTTACCACGCATTACATGGAAGAAG
>PMMV01000071.1 GCA_003162115.1 Methanobacterium sp. | reverse complement strand
GATACACTTATTTCATTTGTTGGTGCATTATTTTGTGTGCTATTGCTATTTGAATTATTATTATCACTACTAGTACATCCTGATGCAAAAACAACCAAAACTAAAATTCCAATAATCCCCAATATACTAATGTTAAATTTTTTCATTAATAAATCACCCCCAATTGAAATANNTGGGAAATGTTAGTAAATCCAATATGATTAAAATAACAATAACTGAATAATTAATGAAATTTAATGACTTGTTGGATTAAAATTCTCTTTTTCTTACTTTTACTTTCTAAAAATTGTGTCAAAACCTGATTAAATAGCAAAAATTGGATATATAATGAATAATAAGGACTAATTAGGAGAAGTGTTTTATTTGGGGGAGTTGTATTTGAATGGGTTATTTGATCTGTGATAAATGTGGAGGGTTTTATGAACTTCAAATTGGAGAATCTCCTGAAGATTTTGATCTCACATGTAATTGTGGTGGAGAATTAAAGTTTTATAAGAGCATTGATGATGAGTATATCGAAAACAATGATGTAAAAAGTTACGTTGAACAAAAAAGTTCTCAGTACAATAACATCTTCATTATAGGATTAATTGCCTTTTTTATAGGACTAATTGGGTATTATATTAATCCTTCATTCTTTTTTGCTTTAATTATAGGTGGTGTATTGAGTTATATTGGATATAAGGGAGATAAAAGTAGTAAAAAAGATTCACATTCAGATCATGGAAAAAAGAGGGTTTATAAAAATAAAGAGGGTTTCATGCCTGTTTTACCTGGGTTTGGTTGGAAAAAATTCTAAAAAAAAGGTTTGAGGATATATTAAGTCATTAAAAAAAAAAGATTTATGTTTTAATTTAAACTTTATTTTTTATTAAAACCCCTATTATTCCACCTATAACACCAAAAATTCCACCAATAATTAACGCTAAAATTATAACTATAATTATTGCTTCCAATCCTGTTATAATAATATTGGATGCTAATAGAGCACCCAATCCAAGTAAACTAAGTATAAGCACAATTATTGCTGCATCCACACCAACAAGTGCTCCGTGGATAGCTCCATTCTTGTAATCTCCGCCGACCGAGTAACCAACAAATATTGTGGCTATTAAATATCCTAATATGTCTCCCCATGATATAAACATTCCAAATAGTAAACCAAGTATTATTGCTAATAATAAACCAATTATTACAGGAGTCCATTTAACTTCTACCATCTTTTAACCTCCCCTTAACCATTTAATATATATTCTCATTTTAATATTTCACTGTTTGTCTCCAAAGATTGAACATATAAAAAATCTTCACAGTGATTTGATGTTATTTATTAATATATTAACTCTAAAATAGTTCGAGTTTCATTTTTAAATGTTGAAATTGGAATGATCTAACACCATTAAACGGGATTATTCGAGTATTCCATTCCGAATTATCTTCATATTGTATTTCAATTATTTTATTAGGTTTATCTATTCGAATGGTTTGGATTCCATTTTTTCCTTTTTCCAAAACCTCTTCAAATTCTTTATATTCAATTTGTAATTTTGCAACTAATGTCATAAAATTATCACCAATTCTAAATTAAATCCCTATTAAATAATTTTATGGAAAATAATCAAAATTTTTCATGGTATTAATTCCGAAAAATTTAAACAATTTGAAGGAGTATATTATTATAAAAGTTAATTTAGTGAAAACTATGAATTTAAAAAACAATGTTTTAAAAGTTCTTTCAGGAGAAGAAAGCGATATAACTCCTGTAATTAGTGTTACCCAAGTAGGTATAGTTGAAGCTATGGAAAAAACTGACGCATTTTGGCCTGAAGCGCACAAAAATGCGGAAAAGATGGCAACACTCGGTAGTTCTCTTTATGAACTTGCAGGGTTGGAAAATGCAAGGATACCCTTTTGTCTAACTGTAGAAGCAGAAGCAATGGGATGCAAAGTGGATATTGGTGGTGAAGATAGAACTCCTCAAATCACGGAAACACCCTTTAGAAGTGGTAGTGATATAAAGGTGCCATCAGATTTTTTAAGTAGAGGACGTATCCCGGTTGTTCTGGAAGCTATAGAGAAATTGAAGGAAAAATATGAGGATACTCTTCCTATTATTGTTGGAATTACAGGCCCATTTACCCTTGCTGGACATTTACTTGGTGTGGAAAACCTTGTAAGGTACATGAAAATCAGGCCAGAGGAGATTGAAACAGCCATAGACAATTCTCTTGATGCATGTATAGAGTATGCAGAAGCTATTTCTGANNCTTCAATTCAAATCTATTGTTAAACCAATACTAGAAGACTTAGCAAATGTGATAAAAACGAAAAAAGTTCTCCATATATGCGGATCTACCCAGCCAATAATAAGAGACATGGCAAGCATAGGTTACGATGGAATCAGCGTAGAAGAAAAGGTAGATATTGAAAAGGCAAAACAGGATCTAGGAAAAGGTGGAAAAGTCATAAGAGTTGGAGGAAAAACAATAAATATGGGAAGGGAAACCGCTTCTAAAATCGTGGGAAACATCTCCACAACCCAGACACTCTTCAGAAGTTCACCAGAAGAGGTTAAAGCCGAAGTAAAAAAGGTACTGGAAGCAGGAGTGGATATATTAGCTCCTAGCTGTGGTTTAGCTCCAAGATCTCCTATTGCAAATATTAAGGCACTGGTAGAAGCAAGAAATGAATTTTTTGGTATTTAAAACTTCCATTAAAATAAATACGTAGATTTGAGAATAATCTTTTACNNAAAAAAATTTTACTTCTATTTCTCTTTATTTTACTTTTTTTATTTTTTTATTAAATGCCACAATTATTGTTGCGAGGCGTGGATTATCAGGATAACTAAATTTATTTTTGATATATGCGTCACCCATTGTTGAGGGGCTGCCAGATATAACGTCTGAGATCTCCTCGATCTCATTTAACTCAGGAAATGGTATGGGTGGTAGAAGAAATAACTCTTTTCCAATTCCGGCACTCCTTGTCATTTTATCCGGTTTGAAAACAATGAAATTGTTACTCAAAAAATAAACATTATCCTGATCTGAATATTTTTCCTTATCTTCAATTGAAATCAGCTCCTGTCCTAATATCCTTCCTTTGTCTGTTACAAGGAGTACAGTTGGTTTGGATGGATTTCGAAATTTATCAGTTTTGAGCATGACTAAACAGAATTCTTTTTTCAGACATTCATTCAATCCCTCGTTGACAACAGGTATTACATCATCCTTTTTAATGCATTCAATTTTAAGCAGAGCTTTCTTATCCGCCTTTGAAAGTTCTTGAACATCTAAAACCCCTTCCAATCTTTTTATAATTTTTATTGCATTTTCAACTACCATTTTTTGCATATCTCCATAGACACATTTCCAGATTCTGGAAATGTTTGAGATTATTCCATGCCATCCTAGAAACTTCTGGAAACGATATCAGTGATTAGCGTCTTTCATGCTCAATGACCTGACAATCCATACTACTCTGCAGAACTAACATCTATAATAATAATTATTTCGTCCATTATGCCCACCATGTGCTGTGTGATTATTAGAAGTACTATAAATAATTGGCATATAATTTTTCCAATCAATTAAAGGATCAATCCCATCCAATTTATCAAAGCTATTCCAACACGTAGCATTTTTATCAATGAAATAATTCTCAAAAGACTTTATATTAGTTTCTAAGTCATTTATAATATATAAATTTATAGGATTTAACATTTAAACCCACTTAAACAAATAAAAACTAACCAAAAGGAGTAAAATTTAAAAAAATTCCAAAAGATTTATAAAAATTCAGTTACAATATAAATATAGTGGTGATCTATTATGAAAAGATTTACTAGAATGATATATAAAAACCCTGATGAAATGGTGTTTGGAAAAGCTAAATTTCCAGTTAGCCAACGTTGGAACATACAAATTGGTGCGGGTTATGTCTTGCCAGAAATAAAAGTAGCTCCTGTAGAAGGTTCTGAAGAATCAAAAGAAAAAATGGTATCCGAGTGCAGAAATATAACTCAGAGTGCTTGTGATAGGGCAGTAGCTATAGGATTGCCTGCATTTATGTTAGAACAGGAACATATATTCCAGCAAACAAACAATCCTGAATGGACTGCAGAGTGCACACAAATTCAGGCCGAAACACTGGAAAATTATCATGATGAATACGACATCAAAATATCACTCCGGGCAACCCCTGCAGATATAAGACTTGAGGAAAGAAGTCCTGGACTGAGAGAATCAGACTATGACAACAAAGTCATGGAGTCCATAGAAGCTAGTGCTGCTAATGGAGCATCTGATGTTGCTATAGAAACTATAGGTGGAAAATCTGTATCTGACTATGGTATAGCAAGGGGTGACCCAAAAGCCATACTCTTTGGTATAGGAGTTCTTGGAAGTATAGATATGGAGTATATGTGGAAAAGAATCGTGAATGTATGTAAAAAATATGACTGCAGGCCGGCGGGAGATACTGATTGTGCTCAGGCCAATACAGCAATGTTCATGGCCGGAGGATTGCTTGATAAGGACTGCTCACATACTTTAGCAGCACTTGCAAGGGCTATGGCAGCGGCAAGAAGTTTGGTAGCAGTAGAATGTGGAGCTATCGGACCTCTAAAAGACTGTGGATATGAAAACCCTATAATCAAAGCAATCAGTGGAGTTCCAATAGCCACTGAAGGGAAAAATGCAGTTTGTGCCCATTCTGATCTTATGGGTAACCTGACCGCTGCTGTTACAGATGTGTGGAGTAACGAATCAGTTTACCACCGACAGGAAATGGGAGGTACCACTCCTGAAGTATGGTTACAGGCAACAGGGTACGAAGCAGCACTTATGAACACAGCTCTCCAAACAGGACAGGAAAAAGTCTTAAGGGATCTTTACACACTTACAGACAAATATAGGGATCCTCAAGGACTGGTACTTGCTTATGATAATGCATACAGAATAGGAGAAGCAATAGTGAAATATGGTAATGATCCATACCTCAGATCTAGAGCAGCTGCTCTTGAAGCTGGAGCCATAATAAACGAGGCAGTTGACGCTAAAAAAATGTATCTCACAAGATTTGAAAGAGACTCACTTGACAGTGCTCTTAAAATCTTTGAAGGACTGCCTGCAGAATCTGATCAGTTTATTGATGAATGTCTGAGGAAGTACTCAAGGAAAATAGCTGAATTTGACCCAAAAAGCTATGAATTATAAAGGGGGTTTAGAGTATGAGTTATGAAGAATTAGAAAATAAAATGGATCAAACCTTTATAGCAGTGCGATACAACGTGGAAATAGAGGGAGCTGCAATAAAACCAGAAGAGGACCTTGATGTAGTAAATATCATCCCAACTGAAGAACCTTTCAGGGCCATAGCACTTGCAGTGCTCTACGAGGATAGGGATGCATCACTCGCCAACGTTGAAAAAGCATTAGCTAATGATATACCACCCATTGATATAATCAACAAAGGTTTAATGAAAGGAATGGATGCTGTCAGTCTGCTTTATACCAAAGGATTTTATTTCCTGCCAGATCTTATGTTGGCTGGAGATGGAATGATGGAAGGTATAAAAGAGTGTGAAAAAGTTTTAGGTCACAAAAGCGAAACTAAAGGAACAGTAGTCTCTTTTGTAGCTGAAGGAGACCCACACGATATAGGTAAAAACCTTGTGGTCATGTTTTTAAGGGCCGGTGGATACGAAGCAATAGATATGGGAAGAGATGTACCCACAGTGGATGTTGTGAAAGCTATAAAAGAGCATAAACCTATATTTGTCACAGGAACAGCTCTTATGACAACAACCATGACAGTTTTCCCTAAAGTTGTTGAAGCACTGCAAAAAGAAGGTCTTGAAGTTCCAGCTATCGGATGCGGCGGTGGTGCAGTGAGAAAAGATTTTGTTGAATCTTTCCCAATGAGTGTCTACGGTGTTGAGGCATACCATGCCCCTAAACTTGCTGATGCTATAGTAAAGGATAAAAAAACATGGAAAGATCTTAGAAAAGAATATGCAGATATTGTAGGCGAATTTGTTTCAGAGTACTCATAAAAATTTGAGCAACCCTAAAATTATAATTTCCCTTACAATATTTATTTAATTTTTTTTTTATGAATAATTTACTATACAAAATGCAGATCAGATTCATAAATAAATTTAGAAATCTGTTATCAACATCCAACATTATATAACTAAATACTAAAGACCCTTATTTAATTTATTAAAATTTTTTATAATTAGAGGCAAAATTAATGAATGAAAAATATGCAATAGCCTTGGATATAGGAACCAGTGGCATTAGAGCACAAGCCCATAATCTTGAGACTTCAAAGATAATTTCAACTGCTATTACACTTAGACACCCATTGCCCGGTGCTAATGTGGTGGATCATCTCCACTTCGCAATAGAAGTGGGTGAAGAAACAGCTCACAAACTCCTTATTAACACGATTAATGATGTGATAAAGAATTTGGGTATAAATCTTGAAAATGTTGAGCGGGTTGCTGTCTGCGGTAATCCCATACAACTTTCTTTATTTCATAACATAGAGATCAGGGATTTAGCTTACTGGGGAGATAATGTTCTTAAAAGATTGAATATAACTCCACCTTCAAGAGATGCTACTATTGTATCATCTGATAAAATAGGACTTGAAGTAAATCAAAAAGCTAAAATATACATTCCTCCAGCTATAAAACATGAAATTGGAGCCGATGCACTTGCCATGCTTTTTAAATCTGGTGTTTTAGAAAAAAATGGTATTTTTTTGGTTGCTGATTTTGGAACAAATGCGGAAATAGCTTTAGTAATAAATGGAGATGTTTATACGTGTTCGGCTGCAGCAGGACCTGCAATCGAAGGGCAAATGATAGAAAAAGGTAAACTTGCTTCTCCAGGGGCAATATGTGATTTTGAAATAGTTGATTCCGGATGGAAAAGCCAGGTGCTTGACGATGAACTCATAGTAAAAGAAGGAAATATTGTTGATCCTTTAAATGGAAATATTATTTATAAAGGGTATATGGATGGGAAATCCAATGGTATAACCGGAACAGGAGTTATTGCTGCTTTCAGTTTGGGTTTGGCTACTAAGATAATATCCCTTCCCAAAATAAAAAGTCCTGATCACATGATCCATTTGCAGGATGAAATTTATCTTTCAGAAAAAGATATAATCATGATAGGCAAAGCATTAGGAGCTTTTAGAGCTGCTTACTTAACCCTTGCAGAAGAGGCGGGAATTCTTCTTACTGAAATTGATTCAACATATATGGCAGGTGCATCGGGGTTCTATGTAGATCCACATAAATCTCTTGGAGTTGGACAGATACCACCCTCTTCTCAAGAGATTTATCAACTTGGAAACACTTCTCTAGCAATGGCCAATGATATAGTTATGAATCCAGATCTCCTTGAAAAATTACAAGAAATAGCGAAAGGTATGCGGAGCAAGCATATAATGCTAGCAACATCATCCATTTTTGAAAAAATATATTCTTTAGAACTAGCAATGTGTGAACAGGGTATGCAATTCTGGATGTATAATAACTGGTTGAATAAGTACGGTTTCCAAAAAATCCCACCCCAGACATCCACACCCCAGATACACAAAATTTTCGAAAGAGACATAAAAGAACTGGGTAAAAATGGTCTAAAAATAGTTAAAATCAATTCTACATTGATGGCAGATTTTGAAGAATGCACAAATTGCATGACATGTACCAAAAATTGCCCTGAGAGAGCATTGAAAATGGAAAATGGAACAGCCACAGTTAGAACAGACCTTTGCAATGGTATGGGATGCTTAAAATGTGAACTTTCCTGTCCTGAAAAGATTTTTAAATTTGGTAAATTTCTTTCGATGAAATAAAAATGAAAAACTACGTGCAATAATATATGAAATGTGCACTTTAATTTTCCTCAACAAGTCTCATATTCAAAAAAAACTTGTTAAATATAATTATAGGCCAATTAACAAACTTAAAAATTATTTGATTCGGTAAAAACACCATTATTTTATCACTTTCCAGATGCCTCCTGCATTAACCTCAAAATATTTATAAACTCAGAATGGATAGAATAAAAATCATCTATATTTACTTTAAAATTCATAATTAACTATTANNGAATCAGTGAAAGATGTGCCGTTTGAAGCTAGATGGTATGTATATTTTTCAATTGAGAAAAAATTTGGTGAGAATCTTAAAATACTTGAGGAATATTTAAAAGTTTGGAATATCGAAAATCCAGATGCAAAAGCTTACTTTACTAAAGCAGTAGAAAAGGATGATAAAACCTATTTCGCCATAACAATTGAATTCGACTACCCTACATATCTAAACGAAGAAGTAGTAAATACATTAATAGAAGAAACCAAACAAGATTTCGCTACATTTTTCAACCAAAAAATTATAGAATTGAAATTAAGTCCATTTGTTTAAAACCATTTACTTTTTTTGTTTTTTCATATTTTAACCTGCAATTAAATTCCCTGTCTATACGGTCTCAGAAAGTTAATAAATTATCTAAAAATGATTTAAATTTTTTTTATATTTCGACTACTTAGTTAACAATAGAGAAGTTTAAAGATATATTAGGTTAATCATCCTCCTATAATAACATAAAAAAAGGGAAATACTGAATTCAGGAGATATGCTGATAATCATTTGTAAAATTCTTTTATAACTTATCTCCTTGCTAGCGAGGCGAATATACCAATAAAGCAGAGTATTGTGCAGAGTAAAAACACTATTTGTATACTTGTTAAGAGTGCAGGGTAGTTACTTGGAACTATCTGAACATTTCCTATGTACACTGAAAATATTAGAAGCGCTATTCCCATACTTAACATTTGACCTATCAGACGCATTGTGCCTACTGTTGCCGATGCAATACCATAGAACTTCTTTTCAACAGATCCCATGATGGCATTTGTATTTGGTGATGAAAACAGCCCCAATCCTAATCCGAGAACTATTAAAACTATTATGATATATTCAAAGCTTGTGCTGTTGTTAAGGAATATTAAAAAGAACAGGCTGACTGTTGTCACAGCCATTCCAATAGAGGCTATTAAACCAGGTGAAAATTTATCAGATAACCTTCCTGCAATAGGCGATGTAACTGCCATGACCACTGGCTGTGCAACAAGGATCAGCCCTGCAGACTGGGGACTTAAACCCTTAATGTACTGCAGGTAAAGACTTAACAGGAAGACCACAGCGAATGTGGCGCTGTAATTTATTAGGGCTGCTAAGCTGGAAAATCCAAAAGTAATATTTTTAAAGAGTCTGACCTCAAAGACAGGATTTTTAATCCTTAATTCGAAAAGTGCAAATGCTAAAATACCAATAACACCTAAAATTACTAGAATGATTCCCAGTTCTCCTGGAAGTATTGAAAATCCATATATCAACATTACAAGGGCTATGCTGTAAATGATTGACCCTGAAATATCGAAATTTTCCCCTCCACACTCTGCCCATTCACCTTTCAACTTAAGCATGGTAAGGGCAAGTACCAACAATCCTAATGGTATGACAACTATGAAAATGCTTCTCCATCCAAAGTATTGTGTTAGTATTCCACCTAGAACAGGACCCATAGAAAGGCCAATGTAAACACTTGCAATATTTATACCTATGGCTTTACCTCTTTCTTTTGGAGGGTAGACTGAAGTTATAATTGCCAGGCCTGTGACAAATATCATGGCAGAGCCGATTCCCTGTAAAACCCTGAAAATAATAAGTAAATATATAGATGGTGCTATGGCACATAAGAAGGATGCTATTGTGAAAATAATTATACCGTAGGTGAAGATTTTTTTCATCCCATAAATATCTGCAATTCTCCCAAATGGCACTGCAAAAACAGCTGCAGCCAACAGATAAACTGTAGGTATCCAACTTAATAAAATGACATCGGCTGCAAACTCGGAACCTATAGATGGAATGGCAATATTGATAGCTGAAGCCATAAACGGTGTGAAAAAAGAAGCCATTGTAGCCACAATCAACGCTATATACCTGTTACTAATATCATTCTCTGGCTTACAAGATTTTTCGGTACTCAAGATTTATTCCTCGTAAAAAAATTTTATTCCACTTTAAAAATATTTTATCTAATTTTATTTGATTCTTTATATGTAGATCATGAAATACAAGTATGACGTAATTTATAAAATCTATTCGTTTAATGATATTAACATACATTTATTTATATAATTATGGATTACTATCTTATTTACTCATAGTTTCTGTTAATTTAATACAAAAATGTTTCTTAATGTCCAGGAAATTTCTATACTTCTCTAGTGAGATTAACGATTTATTTTGAAATATTTCATAAGATTTTAAGTGCACACTACCTTACTATAACTTATTTTAGATCTTAGATGAATTAGGGGTTCTTGGAACTGAAATCAGATATCTTTTTAAGTATTTCTTCGTGAGTTAAATCTACCCCCAAAAGGAATCCTTTATCTTTAAATTCTTTCTCAATTTTTGTAAGACTTTGAGTGTCTGGACCAGAAATTGTGACTGTGTGAATTCCACTCTCAGAGAGGGAGTAAAGCTTTTCTAGGGATTTCATTTTATTAGAATCTTGTTCCAGGCTTTTTAAAAATCTTTCCATATCTACTTTGTCAGAAAGTCCTATTTTTCTCGTCAATGGTTCATTGAATCCCTGAAGGTAGTAATCAATGTTTTCTAATGTACATCCATATTTCAAGATAATATCTGCCATCACACTTATATCTGTGATATCATGGTTTTCTGTGATCCTAATCTCTGGTTTTAAAACAACCTCCACTAATCCATGTTTTTTTGCCAGCTCAGCTATTTCCTCTTCATTGAGATTTACACCAAGAAGAAATCCTTCTTTTTTAAGTTCTTCTACAACCTTTTCAAGACTTTCCTTATTGGGTCCTGAGATCCAGTGGGAATGAATTCCACTTACTGATTCATACATGCTCTCCAATGACTTCTGTCTAGATTTTTCACTTTCTAAACTACTTAAAAATCTGTTAAGCTGAGTTACATCTGACACTCCAATCTTTCTTGCAAGTGACCCTTTAAATTCAGGTAAGTGGTACTCTATATTCTCTAAAGTGCATCCATATTTCAGAATAATCTCAGATTCTCTGCGCAAGTCTCCAACACCATGCATTTCAGTGATCTTAATAGTAGTGGGCTCCATCGAAGCAAAGTAAATATCTTCTGCACCACTGGTTTCAGGAGATATAACCTTATTTGCACCAGAACGATCCAATCTACGTACATTTTCACTTTTACTAGCCCTTGTAACTATCCATATGTCTGGATTAATCTCCCTTGCTGTCAAGGTTATGAAAAGATTATCAACATCACTACCCGTAGTTATTATAACTCCCCGAGCGTTTTTAATGTTAGCGTCAACCATGATACTTTCATCGGTTGCATCTCCATGAATTCCAAGAACATCTGGATCTTCCCATAGCTCCTTCTCAACCACTTCTCTATTTTTTTCAATTATTATAGCCTGTATATTCCTTTTTTTTAACTCTTTATGAACAGCGCTTCCAACTCTTCCATAGCCGCAGAGGACAAAATGATCCTTAGTTGCAGCTATCTTCCGTCGTTGTCTAGCGCCTGTTGTTATTTCTCCAACTGCCATTGTAACCACCGTTATTGTTAAACTAAATGCATATGCAAGTAGAGCAACCCCTCCCAAGATAAGAGTAATTGTGAAAATTTTTTGTATATCTGTTACAGGTAGGATATCACCGAAACCCACAGTTGCTATAGTTTGCACTGTAAAATAAATAGAATTAATCAGATTTAATTTCATTATATACGTAGAACCAACCACCCCATAAATAATAAGTACGATAACACCAGTTAAGGCGTATAATACAAGATTATATGGTGTTGAACCTAATTCTTTAGTTGTAAGTAATGTATGTATGTATGGTATACGCAAATCAGCATTCTCCTGATACAAGTTTAACAATTATATTCAATCTATTTACTTTTAATAAAATATTTAATAGGTTTTTTTATTAAATGATATTTTATATTTAATGTACTTTAATTTTCTCATCATTTAAACATCAAATCATAAGTTGAAAGGGCTCTTTTTTCATTTAAAGAGGAACAGTTAAATGATCCTGCTTTAGAGCATGGTTTAGCAACTCATGCAATTGATGGCCCCGGAGTTGGTGACTCGCAAATCAAAGGTTCAGAGGATGCAAAAAGGTTATTCGAGGCAGTTTTCGATTGGATTGATAAAGAAAACGACTTAAACTCCCACAGAGTAGAAATTTGGGGTTATAGTACAGGCGGTTATTGGGCAGTTAAAGCAGCTCATCTATATAAAGATAAAATAGCATGTGCAGTAAGTCAAGGCGGACCAGTACACTAATACATTTGAAATAGACTGGATTCACAAGCAAAAAAGAGGAGAGTATCCTTTAGAATTCTTTGAAACTATCACCTATGCCTTTGTTTGTCCACCTATAATGAGTGGATAGAATATGCTCCTTCCTTATTTCAGCAAATTTAAAAGTTGTCCAAAAAATAATTAACAGTAATTTCATATTTTAATGGAAAAACTTTTTATCTCCTTTGCGATTGGTTCTGGTTTGCCGTAGTCTTGCGCTGCTCCATGGTCAAGACATTCAAGTTCAATAAGTTTAGAATTGGGCAATACTTCGTTTAAAGGTTCCTGTGAATCTCTTAATAAAGGTTCGGTCTTGCTGCCTCTGAGCAATAATACTTCTGCTGTGACTTTTTTGTAGTTTTCAATTGTTCCTTCTGTTTTTAGGCCGACTTTAACTTCATAGCGGAATGGGAGGAGAAACTCCTTAAGGGGTACGTCATCGCCTTTTGTGCGCTAGGCATCAAATCCTAGTAGCAGTTTCCATACAGGTATCATTATAAATTCTGGTATTATATTAACGAATAAATATGTTTTAGATTCTTTTGTCAAACTTTCCATTGCTGAATAAATGTCACCTTCGGCCGCATACTTTTGGTAATGCTCAAGTAGGGTTTTAAATTCTTCTGCCCCTGGTTGACCAAATAAAAATAGTGGTTCATAGGCAACAATCTTATGGATTAAAGGATTAGAAATTGCTGCGTGCAATACAAAAAGTGCCCCGTCTGCAGTTCCAAAAACATAATGCACACCTGTTTTCTTTAATAAAGCGTGCAGATCTTCATCTTCTTTTTATATACTATAATCTTCGCCAATTGGCCCACTCATGCCCCGACCACGGCGATCTGGAATATAAACTGTAAACTCATCAGACAATAATGTGCCTAACTTCATAAGGTCCTTGACGCATTTATACCACCATGTAATAGAATTATACCTGGACCAGTGCCCATCTGTCTATATCCAATAGTTGTTCCGTCCTTAGAAGTTACAAAACCCTTAGTGTATTTTTGTTCTTTACTCATTCAAATTCTCCAATCGTTTTAATAAAACTTTAATAAATTGATATATTATTTTTGAAAAAATCTTTTTATTTCATCTGCAACTATTTCTGGTTTGCCAGTAGTGTCTTCTGCAGCTGCGTGATCAATGCCTTGAATTTCAACACGCTTAACATGAGGTAATATTTCGTTTAAAGCATCTATTATGTGTTTCAGGAATAAAAATGTTTTACTACCGTTGAGTAATAATACTTCTGCAGATACGTCTTTGAAGTTTTCAATTGTTCCTTTAGTTTCATTTACAAGTACTACATCATTGTGAAATGTGGGTATAAGATCTTTAAGAGTTACATCATCACCTTTGACATTCCTTGCATCTACTTCAATTATAATTCTGAAAATTAATCTCATTATAATATTCGGCATGTACTTTACCCATTGATAAGGTGGTTCAAGTTCATCACCACTCACCTTGGTCGCTATTTCACTGCTCGTCACCATTGCCATACTCAATTTGCCTTCAGCTACATATTGATCGTAACGCTTACCTATGTCGTTAAAGTTGTTCATTTCAGTTTCGTTAACATAAAATGGTGGTTCGTAAAGGACGGCTTTATGGATAGCAGGCAAATAGAGAGCTGATTGTAATGCGATGATTCCACCTGTCGCTGTACCAAAGACATAAAGTGCTCCTGTTTTTTTTAGTAGAGCGTCCATATCTTCAACTTCCCTTTGTAGACCATAGTTATCACCAAATGGTCCGCTTAAACCACGACCACGACGGTCTGGAATGTATACCGTAAAATCATCAGACAGAGCCATACCAAGTTGCATCAAACTTTGAGAGCCTTTTGCACCTCCATGCAATAGAATAATACCCGGACCACTACCCATCTGCCTGTAACCAATAACATTACCATCTTTAGAAGTTACATAACCTTTAGTATATTTTTGTTTTGTACCCATACCGTAATATTATGGTCCAATTCACAGAAATAAATTTAGTTTGTAGTTAAGAACGATGTGGATGTAAACAAAAAAATAAAAAAAATCCTTTCTTTTTTTCTCTTTTTTTAAATCATTAAGTGAATTTATCACTAGCTGGATGAATTACACTATCTTTGAGAGAATAATATATTTTTAATAAATTATTAAAAATAAATGAATAATTTGTAATATTTTACCATTAGGCTAACAATATAAAATACTAATGAAAACTATTTTTTAAGATTATTTATGGTTTTGAAGATAATATTTGGATGATAATGGACTAATAATCCGAAAATATTATATGTTTATACAATAATAGTACATATATTCACTTTAATATTTGGGGGCTGGATATGGAAAATATTAAGGGATTTTTATTAATTATAAGCATTTTAGCGGTTTTTGGCCTATTAATGGGGTCTGTTTCAGCTGCTAGTTTGAATTTAACCGATGCTGAATTGGCCGCGTCTGGAGTTAAAAATTATACCGTTTCTAACGGTCATGTGCCGGGCTATGTGGATGTTTCAAATAAGAATGTAACCACCCCCTCATTTTTAAATACAATAACAACGTACACTGTAGAGCTTAATAAGAATGTAAAAACATCAGTTACCCTTACAAGTGTAGCTAAACCAAAAAGTGCTTCAGGATCTGCTAAGGGAACATTAAAAAAATCTGAATACCTTAAGATTGCAAATAACATTAAGAGTTATATGACTAAGAATAAGGTAGCACCAAACTACGCATCAAGCAGCCTTGGAAAAATCCGTTATGAATCCCTAGTTTATATTTATTCGAAAATAATCGATTATTATCATACCCACAATGTTTTACCCAACACCGTGCTTGTAAGTAATATTAAAGGGGTGGATTCGAAGGGTGTGATAATCCATAACAGTCCATCCACACAGGATTTAACAGTAACCGATGTCATAGCCCCCACTACAGGAGTTAAGGGAGCTACAATCATAGTTCCAAACACAGTTAAAAACCTGGGAAATACAGCTACAAGTGGTTTCTGGGTAACCTATTACCTGATATCCAGTACAACTAATGCATGTACCTACATGGGTGATAGATATATCAATTCCCTAGCTGCAGGTGCTAGTGATAAGCAAAACACCCAATTAACCATTCCCACTACTATTTCATCCGATAATTATTTTATAATGGTAAGTGCCGATAGTACAGGCATTATAACAGAATCCAATGAAAACAACAACGTCATGTACAGTCCTACAAAAGTCAATATAATCGATGCTACTAATTACAGACCCGTGTATATTACGAGTGATAATATTAACAACACATTAGTGGATAACAATAGAATTAACAACATAGTAACCGCCTTACAACAATTAGGATTATTTGCAGTAAATTATGGTTTAGGTCCAAATGAACATTACAGCATACTTGAAAATATAACAATACCACAAAACGCTTTAATAGTCGATATATACGGTGGNNACATTAGATGATATACAATTTTTACCAAGAGCTCATGATGATAATTTCACACCTCTCTACGGCACCGCCGGTGGATTCCCTGATTTTAGTGACACAAATAACGATGGAATCTTTGAACCCGGACCCGGATACGTGAATGGAATTATATATCCTACACAGTTATTAGAGAAGGATGGACTTAACAATCCTGCCCAATTTCTCATAAATAATGGATATCACTACCTATCCCTGCTAAATGAAGATATTAACACCATAGCCGATAGTATCTTCCAGGAAGCAACAAATCTTTAGTTTTAATAAAATGTGGATTTTATAAAGGCTTTTAGGTTCACATAGTTTAGAACTTTGATTTTCCAATTATCTATCCTTTTTTTTAATGTTATGAATCTATATAATTGATAATTTAATTTTTTTATTATATGTTACCGAAATCTATATATATTATATTTATATATCCTAATTAGATATATCTTAATTAAAATAGTGGAGTGTATAATGATTGAAAATGATAGGCCTCCAGTGGAGGATAAAAAAAGAGAGCAACATGAGATCAGTCAGGAAAATGAAGTTGATTGCGAAGACCTATCAAAATATCTTAAAGAGTACGATATAAAACTTTTAAGAAGTATGAAAGGGTTTGGGAAGACAATGATCCTATGGTTAATCAGTAAAGATAGGATACACGGTTACGAACTAATGACCAAAATGAACGAAATCAGTCCCTCAGCAGAGGAAACTGTAAGTGGTCCCAGCAAAATTTATCCAGTGCTCCACGATTTAGAGGAAGCCGGGTTAATTGAAGGTACTTGGGGAGCACAGGGTAAAAGGAAAATAAAATATTACGAAATAACCAATGAAGGAATTCAGACTCTCAATAGAATTAGAACTGTTTTCAGGTGTCATAGTTCTCAAATTTTAGAGGAATTCTGGCGAGACATGTTTTCCAAAAAAGAAGAAGAGGAGGTACCATTATGAAATATGCAATTGAAACATTTGATCTCACAAAAAAATATGATGATTTCACAGCTGTTGACGCGCTTAATATGAAAATAGATAACAAAAGTATTTTCGGTTTTCTAGGTCCAAACGGTGCTGGAAAAACCACTACCATTAAAATGCTCACTTGTTTAGTACAGGCCACCTCTGGAACTGCAAATGTAGCAGGATACGATATACAGATTAATCCTAACGAAGTTCGAGAAAAGATTGGTATGGTTCCTCAGCTTGTAAGTCTTTACAGTGATCTTACTGTCCGTGAAAATATCGATCTATGTGCAGACTTTTACGGACTTCCAGAAGACTTGAAAGTAAGTCGTGCCGAAGAACTTATGGAACTTGTTGACATCAAATATGCTCAAAATAAGATAGTAAAACAACTTTCCGGAGGTATGAAACAAAAAGCATCTGTTGTCGCTAGTCTAATTCATCAACCAGATATATTATTCCTTGATGAGCCAACTATAGGTTTAGATCCAACGACAAAGAGAGTATTATGGGATTTAGTGGAAGAGCTAAATTCTGAAGGACGTACCATTATTCTGTGTTCCCATGATATGTACGAAGTGGAACTTCTCTGTGATGAGATAGGAATTATTAACGGTGGAATCCTTGCTGCCTTTGATACACCGAGAGGTCTTAAAGACACTATGATCAATGAACAGAAGGAAAAAAAGTCATCCAAAAATTCCGATGTCATAACAATTATGGACGAACTCCGAAAGGAAGGTGGAATTGAAGACACTGCTACTTATGATCAATTAAAAGACAAAATTGAAAGGAAAAATAGAGATTTAAAAGAACTAAGTGTTATGATAAGCAATTTAGATGATAGCATGTTAAACCATCTAAATAACATGCCTAGCATTCATGAAATTGTTGAACACGATTCTGGAAGAATAGTTATGGACATAGAATCTTCGGATAAAAGTGTAACTGATATTATCTCTGAAATAATCGGTCAGGGAGGAAATATAACATCTATATCCACCAAAGACCCTTCATTGGAAGATGTTTTCATGAGTGTTACAACTAAAAACAAAGAAGAAGGTGTAGATGATGGTTGAGACAAAAAAGATAATGTGGATGGTCAAAAAAGATCTTTTGGTACTATGGAGGCATAAGCCACGTTTACTATCGTTATTTTTGTTCCCCATAATCATGATCGTTCTTTTTGGTTATGGTATGGGTGGAACAATAAATAATATACCTGTAGTAGTAGTTGATCAAAGCCAAGGACCTATAACAGATGCAACCCTTTCTGCTATTAAAGGGAATACACTGTACGATGTGAAGGAAATAACTTCGGATCCAAATGCGGGATTAGCTATGGTTCAAAATGGTCAGGCTAAAGCCGCCATAATTCTGCCAACGAATTATGATAATTTGAATGATACATCGACAAAAAGTGTTGTTGTGGATGTTGATTCATCGGATCAAATGGCTGCGGGTGTAATTATTCCAGCAACTCAAGGCATATTTAATGAAATTAATCAGCAAATAGCGGTGCAAAAACTTCAAGCTAATTCAACTTCTGCGATAGGAGTTTCTACTACTCAAGTAAGTGGAAGTTCGGGAAATGCATTCCAAAGCATATTAAACACAATAGATACTCAAATAAACAAGTTATATGGAAATATTTCCTATTTAGACTTCCTTGTGCCTGCAATTATAGGTATGACCGTCCTATTCGGATGTGTGTTTGGAATGGGAGAAATAGTAGCCGGTGAAAGGGAAAGAGGAGAACTTGCCAGATTGTTTATGACACCTACCAGTGTTACAACTGTTATCGGTGGAAAAATTATATCAAAACTAGTCCAAGAAACTGGTAGAGGCATAATACTCATAGTGGCGGCTATAGTTTTATTTGGAATTATAATAAATGGGAGCATACTGCTCACAATTCTTCTACTGATCCTAGGTGCTTTATGTTTTATAGGATTTGGAATTATGATATCCGCAAGGGTTTCATCACAAGAAGATTTCATGCAGAGTGTAATGCCCATTACAATGCCCATGATGTTTGTATCAGGAGTATTCTATCCTATAGAAACAATGCCATGGATATTCCAAAAAATTGCATATATTTTACCACTAACCTACGTGAACGATGCCTTAAGAGCCGTGATGTTAAAAGGAGCCACTGTAGGAGATATATGGTTAGACATAGTAGTACTTTTAGGATTCACAGCTCTGTTCTTCGCTTTAGGAGTTACCCAATTTAACAGAGACATATAAAAATAAATTTTTTAGTATAGTTTATGAATAGGTGATAAAATGATTGGAAAAAATAATATACTAATAGGATTCATTATAGCATGCTTCTTCATGAGTCCTTTAGCAATTGCACCCGCTTCTGCAACAGACTGGCCCATGTATCAACTTGACTTGAACCATTCAGCATATATGGATGAAGCATCTGATTTCAATCCAGATACTTGGTTATTCCAAACCAAGGGAATGCTAACATCCCCTGTAATCTCAGACAAATTATTGTTCTTTGGTTCATCAAGCGGGTTGTTTAATGCTATTAATTTGGACGGTGGAGCGGAAGTTTGGAATTATCAAGCTGGAGGAAATATTACAGCTTCCCCTGTTGTAGTTGGAAGTAATGTATACTTCGGTTCCGGAGATAGCTATCTCTACGCTCTGGATAAAATAACCGGTGATGAAATATGGAAATACAAAACAGGNNTTCTTTGGATCTGACGATGGAAATATATACGCAGTTAACACAAACAACGGCTCACAAACTTGGGCATATAGTACAGGAAGTGCAGTAGAAACATCTCCCGCAATCAACAACACAACATTATATATGGGAACAAACAACGGAAACTTNNGAAATATGGAAATACAAAACAGGAAATTCTATTCAAACAACACCAGCGATAGATAATGGAGTCATATATTTTGGATCAAATGATCAGAGATTATATGCTTTAAATACGACCAACGGTACAATGAACTGGGAATTCCAAACANNACAAACAACGGAAACTTTTATGCGCTGAACACCGCAGATGGATCGGTTAAATGGACATATAACCTGAACGATACTGTGAAATCATCAGCTGTCCTCGATCCAAACGATAATACTTTATTTGTAGGATCTGATAACGGAAATTTCACTGCTCTAGATATGAGGGACGGAACATTAAAATGGTCAGTTAATACTGGAAATGTTGAATCAACAGCAGCATTAATGGGAGACAATGTAGTTGTAACATCCACTAGTGGAACAGTATNNATAGTATATGGAGATGATATACTCGCAGGTGATAATAATGGAAACATGTATTCACTGGACTTTTCAAGAAAAACTGGTCCTGTTTCTAATTATCTGTACTATGTGGCAGCAATAGTTATTGTCATAATTGGAGGATTAATTGGAGTAAGAGCACTAAGAAACAGAAGAAAAAAGAAAGGAAATTAAATCTTTTCCTATTTTTTTTTACTAAATTAATTTGTTGAGACAATTTTAAATTTTTTTTTATAGAACTATTTGGAGGGATTAAAAGAATGCTA
>PMMV01000127.1 GCA_003162115.1 Methanobacterium sp. | reverse complement strand
TAAATTCTTAAAAGAAAAAAACAATAAAAAAAAACAAAATAAAACATATTCAATCAATTTCTAAAAAATCTTGAATTCTACTTAAAGTGGAGCATCTGTAATTACAGTACCCCAATTGACTCGTTGGCCTACTTCTTGAGTGATGACCATATTATCTTCGATCTTTCCTAGATCTGCTCGACTTGCAGCTAGGTTATGTAAAGAAATAAATATACCTCCTTTCACTCTTCCATCTTTAGGTACAGCTATAGCCTTATAACCTTCATCTTCTAGTAAACTGCTTAAATAAGATGTTATATAGTTCAATTTTCGATAAGTTTCGCTAAAAAATTCATTATTTTTATAAATCCTTGGATCATCGATTTTATATGGTAAAGTAATTCCTATGGAGATTGATCGTGGATATAAACAGATCAAAGATTTATATTTATCATCTACATCATATTCTTCGAGGGATAAATCTGCAATACCTAAAAAGTAATCCTCACATTCTTCTTCAATAATTTTCCTTATATCTTCAGATCGCATAAATATTACGTCCTAATTCTAATTATAACATTTTTTCATTTTAGTTACCATAGTCAATTAATAATAATGGATTAAATCCATTATTAATTAATAATAACTCTTCAATTTAAATTTTTATTAATCTAACTCGGTATTTAAGTTGTCATTGATTTTCTAAAGAGCGGTATAGCAATGGCCATTGTAACAATACCAAAAGCTACAAGTACGAGTATTTGGAACATTACATCCCCAATATTAGCGTTCAAGAGCATTATCTTTCGCATTGCATCNNAGAAACATCATGGGGAACATTAACAGATTCACAATCATAGTACCCGATGCTTGATCACCAGACATGGAAACAGCCACTATTCCAATCCCTACAAAACTGAAGATACCCAATACAAGCATAAAGAATGCAAGCATTATGCTTCCTTGAACTGTAACACCAAAGAATATTATTGCCAGCACAAGGATCAAGATACACTGAGCAAATCCTCTCACACACAAAGCTGTAGTTTTTCCAAGGATTATGGAAACTTGACTTATGGGTGCCGATAACATCCCATCAAATGTACCCATTTCCTTTTCCTTAGAAATAGCTTCAGGAATTCCCGTCATAACCGTCATCATAACAATCATGATCATTAGTCCCGGTGCAAGGAAGTTGAAATAATTTGTTTGTCCTGGAATTGTTGTTTTAACAGTAGGTGTATAAGGGAACACCACTGCCTGCGCGTTTATAGTTTTGTTTGTAGCTATACCCATTTGTGCAACGTTATTTTCGGCTTGCATACCATTAAGTCCAGTTATGGTATTCGAAGCTACGGTTTCGATCTGTGTTGCAATTTGAGGATTACTGTTATCAACATAAACTATAACATTAGCAGATTCTCCGTGTGTTAAATTATAAGAAAATCCGGGAGGTATAATGAATGAACCATACAATTTTCCTTTGTTGATCTGTGTTTGGGCAGCTTCAACACTTGAAAAATTTTCAAAATTCATTGTACTAGAATTTTTATTAAGAGTTTCAAGCTGTGATATAAATGCACTGCTACCTTGACCTTGATCAAGATCAACAATTCCTAAAGGCATATGCTGCTGAGTAGTAGCACCTGGAAAAATAAAGCCGAACATTACCAGAAATGCTATTGGCATAACAATCAGGGCGGCTAATGACATACGATTACGTATAAGTCCCAAAAGATCCTTTGACATTATATGATAGCTATCTTTTAATATTTTCATTATATCCATAGAATTCACCTCACCCTAGCCTGTGGGCGGGGTCCATGCCCATGCTGTATTGGGCTTGGTTTTTCATTTGCATGATCACGCATTTCCTTACCTGTGACAGTCAGGAATACATCCTCGAGTGTTGATTCGTTACTGTTGATAATTGAGAATATTTCTCCACCTTCGAACCTTATGGCATCGATGATCTGGTTTAGGGCATCTGCACCATTTGCACTTATCTTAAGATTGAAATCATCTTGTTGAGCAAGTGCTGTTACAACATCAAGAGATTTAATTTTCTCAACCATATTAGTTGATAAATTCATGATCTTGGTTGTGAAGATGGTGGTATCACCGTCGGATATCATATTTTTCAGGTTTTGTGGCGTATCTAAAGCAGCTATCTTACCGTGATCAATGATAGCTATACGATCACTCAATGCTTCTGCCTCGGTCATTGCATGAGTGGTAAGAATGACGGTCACCCCTTTATTGTTGATATCCCGGATAATTTCTCTGATAGAAACCGTTGTCTGGGGATCAAGACCCAGTGTAGGTTCATCCATGAAGATTATCTTAGGTTCGGGAAGAAGTGCCCGGATAACATTTATACGCTGTTTCATTCCTGTTGAAAACTTGCTGATCTGGGTATGTTTCCATTCCTGCATACCAACCAGATCTAACAATTCATCTATCCGTTCTTCACGTTTTTGTTTTGATATTGCGTAAAGTTTACCGAAGAATCTCAGATTTTCTGCTGCAGTGAGATTATCGTACATAATCATCTTCTCTGCAACTAGTCCTATATTTTCACGAACCTTTGATGAATCTTTTACAAGATCGTAACCAGCAATCTTGGCAGAGCCTGATGTGGGTACTGCAAGTGTGCATAGCATCCTTATAGTGGTACTTTTTCCTGCACCATTAGGGCCAAGAAAACCAAATATCTCACCCTCCTTTACTTGAAGCGATAAATCATCTACAGCAGTAAAGTCACCAAACTTTTTGGTGAGTTTATTTAATTCTATTGCATATTCAGTCATAATTCTCTCCTATAAATTGAATAATAAATTAATCTTCATAAAACGATTCTTTTATGTTATTGAGCCTTTCACACAGATCGACAATTAAATCTTCGTGTAAAATTAATTTCTCCTTTTTAATGTCTTCCAAGTAAGATATATGGCCTTCAATTTCGGTCAATGCATTTTTAACTGCAAACGTTCCACGATCCATTTTTTTGGCATATGTTTGTAAATGTCCAAATAATCGATGAGAAATTAATTCTCCTTTCTTTGTTAATTCGTATCGACCATCTTCCCCTTTACTTATTAAACTTTCATCTACCATTTTTTTAAGTATAGGATATACTGAGCCGGGTGAAGGACGTGAGGCATGATTCTTGGTTATATTTAAATGTCTATTAGGGTTTATGTTGTTTCCCATTTTGTGCATTTGATGGATTTGTTCGTAGTGTTCCTGGATAGAATCCATGATCTCCACGCCGTTTTTTGGACCGTCGTCCAGAACATGTAATATCCAGATCCGAAGTCCCCTGAGTTTTTGCATTTCTTCTATATTTTCATGAAATTTATCATGAAGATTTTTTAATGAGCCCCACATATGACCAATTCCTCCCTATCGGTTAGTTGATATAATACTGTTAGTAACGATTATAATTTTGTCTATAATCCATTTGATCTTAATTTAAAGGTCAGAATGAATTAAATTATATCAAGTTAACGATATCNNCGATATCTACTAATCGATATTCTCAATATTATATAAATAGTTTTCTATATTGGTGTAAAAATCCCGAAAGCAAAAAATTTAAAATAAAAAAAATTAAAATTTTAAAATCCCTTAAATTAATCTAATCAAGCTCTTTAAACTTCAATACAAATGTGGTTTCACCATCTCTTATAACTGAAAGATCCCCCTCAAGCTGGATTGAAAGACTATTCACCAACTTGAGTCTTAAAGAAGAAGATTCAAATGGATCAACATCTTCTGGTAGGCCAATTCCATTGTCTGAAACTGTTAAAATATATTTCTCTCCATCATATTCTAATTTAATATTTATATTTCCTTCACCTTCTGGAAATGCATGCTTAATAGAGTTTGAAACCAGTTCATTAACCATAAGACCCATTGGTATTGCAGTGTTGATGTTTAAATAAATATCTTCTACATCCACATTCGATGTTACCCTACTCGAAACACTGGAGTAAGACCTTAAAATATCCCGAACCAAGTTATTCAAATACTCTGCCATATTCAGCTGACTGAGATTACTGTTATGGTACAGCTTTTCATGGATCATGGCCATTGATTTAACACGACCCCTGCTTTCTTTTAGAATCTCAGCAGCCTCATCACTACTGGTGTGATTTGCCTGAAGAGATAAAAGACTTGAAATTATTTGCATATTATTTTTAACCCTGTGATTGATTTCCTGTATTAATACTTCTTTCTCTTTTAAAGATGCTACAATTCTATCCTCGGCATTTTTAAGATCTGATATGTCTATTATTATTCCACGAAAACCCTCATGAATTTTATTCTGTATTATGGGGTTAGAGTATAATATAATTGGAAATCTGCTTTTATCACTGCGTTGAGCTGTATACTCATCACCAGAAACTTGTCCACTCAGCACATCTTTAATTTTATCCCTGGATAAAGATCTTTCCTCTTCAACAATAAGTTCCAATATATTCAACCCATTTTCAATATCTTCTTGAGAATATCCGAACATTTCAAAGGCATAAATGTTCATGAACGTTAAGTCCGCATTAACATCAGTTTCAAAAACAGTTTGAGGAAGAAGATCTGCAAGTTCCCTGTACTTCTTTTCTGATTTTATAATAAGCTCGTCAGCATTTTTACGATCGCTTATATCTTCAAATACATATATCCAACCAGAAAATAATCTTCGCTGATAAATAGGGGTGAATTGAACTTCAATCCATTTGGTACCAGAATGTACAAGTTTTAATTCTTTTTTACCATCTGTTTTTACCATTGGAGATATATCGCTCCACATCTTAAGTTCCTGATTTGCATTTTTCCCAATGGATGTATTGTTAAGTCCAAGAAGTTCTTCTGCTGCAGGATTATAATCCATTATCCTCTCCAGGGGATCAAGAACCATCACACCATTTTTCATGCTGTCAAATAGTCTTTTGTATGCTGGTGGCATTACATCCAGGAGTTTATAACCGAATATGCTCCACAGCACAAGAACTCCGGATAATGTGAATGCGAGTGGTGTAGGGTCAAAGAAAAAGGGGCTTAAACCTCCAGCATATATTGAATTGCTTAATAGTGGTATCAATGCTGCTAAGAATATCATCATTGCTTGACGTTGATAATGCTAAATATATTACTGCTGCAGGAATTAGAAAAAGAAATATAACCCTGGGTCTTTTTATTACTTCCTGGTTTTGAGTATAGTCAAGGGCAAACAGAAACCATAAAGGGGCAACAGTACTGATGCCTACGTAGCTCAGTTTTGCCCAGAATAACTTCGAGGCAAGATCAGCAGATGCAATTTCTAATGCACTTGTTAAAGACCATTCTGCAACTAATAAGAATAACAAAGAAAGATACAGTGCACCACTAACACCACGTCTTTTCCAGGCACTCCATGCTAAAAAAAGACTTATAACGGAGCTGATGATTAAAATTAATGAGTATATTGTGTACTGTATTTGCATATTGTGCCTCAATGTTTTTTAATTGATTTGTTTTCTGATTATAAATAGCTTTTTGTCTTGTGGACATAAATATCCAAATTCAAAACAATTTTACATGCTGAAATCAAATTATATGATATGGAAAAGCAGACTGTTTGGAATCAATTCAATGGGAGGGAAACTCCATCTACTGTAGAAATTCATGAATCATTCTTTAAAGCAGTTCCTGAAGGTTCTTATGTACTGGATTTTGGATGTGCTTGGGGAAGAATAGCATTTCAGCTTCAAAAACTTGGTTACAATGTAATGGGGTTCGACTTGAATGAGAACACTATAGCAACTGCTATAGCAACTGCTAGGATAAATAATGAGAATTATAAAGGAAGAGTGAAATTCCAAACTGCCAACGCAATGGAACTTCCATACGATGATGAGTCCTTTGATGCATGTATTTTACAAG
>PMMV01000041.1 GCA_003162115.1 Methanobacterium sp. | reverse complement strand
GTTGGTAGTGAAATGCTGTTAAAAAATGCAAATGTTGAGATATATCAAAGGGAAGGCCCTGGAGATTATATTAAATCTCCAGAACTTACAAATCTGCACGATTATATTGTGTCTAAAGGTTTTGAAATCATAGACATCACAACTTTGGAATATTTAGCGTACGCATCAAATTTTTTATGTGTTAAAAACGGTACGATTGTTTCGGTTGAAGTTGATCGTGTGGTAAAGGACGTTATAAACAACCTCACTGATAAGGTAGCCCTTGATCCTGAAACATACGGAAATCTTTTAAAACAAGTCAAAAAAGACTACAATAATCTTCGTTCTGAAGGACAGTTTTTCCCTCATAAAAAAGAGATATACCAGCAGGATATCGATGCTTTCCCTTTGAACTTAATTAATCTTACAGGTGGGTATGGTGGAGCCCACTGTATGACATGTGCACTTTACAGGAATTAATATCTAAGAACTAAATTTTTAGAGATATAGGTGATATTTTATGACTACAAATATTATGGTTTCCTTAGGTGGAAATGCCATACTCAAACATTCTGATAAGGGAACTGCCCAGGAGCAGCTGGAAAATATAAGGCATACTAGCAACATTATTGTCGAATTATTAAAGAAAGATTTCCATATTGGATTAACACATGGTAATGGTCCACAGGTGGGTGACATTCTACTTGCATATGATCTAAGCAAAAAGATTTTATCACCAATGCCCCTTGATGTCTGTGTTGCCCAGTCACAGGGAATGATTGGTTACATGTTACAAATATCTCTAAAGAACGCTTTGAAAAATTCAGAAATAGAAAAGTCCATTGTTACCCAAACACTAGTTCACCAAGAAGATCCCCTTTTAAAAAAACCATCAAAACCTATAGGTCCATTTTATACTGCTATGGAAGCTTCAAAAAATCGTGAAGAAAGAGGATGGGTTATTGTAGATGACTGTGGACGTGGTTATCGTAGAGTTGTGCCATCACCACTCCCAATAGGATTTGTTGAGGAATCATCTATTAAATCACTGTTCAATGAAGGGGAATTAATAATTGCTGCTGGGGGAGGTGGAATACCCGTAGTAGAAATGGGGGATGGTACTTTTCAAGGTATAGAAGCCGTAATAGATAAAGACCATACCGCTGCTCTTTTAGCTTCTTTAATAGAAGCTGAAATATTATTAATCCTGACAGATGTGGATAAGGTTGCACTTGACTATGGAAAGCCGTATCAACAGAACCTTGATCATTTAACAGTGCCGATAGCCAGGGAATATCTTAAAAATGGGTATTTTCCTCCTGGGAATATGGGCCCAAAAATAGAATCAACCATTGATTTTCTGGAAAATGGGGGTAAAAAGGCCATAATAACATCCCTAGAAAATGTTTTTAATGCGTTAGATGGCGAAGCCGGCACAACCATTACACTCAATTAACTATATTATTCATCCTATCTATGATTAATTGAGTCCGTTTTACACCCCATTTACCATTTATTTCTATAATTACAATCTAATAAAATTACCTTTGACGATGTTTCTTGGTTATTCCTGGTGTTCTAGGTGCTGCTTCTTTGTTAATTGAGCTTGGTGGGCTTTTATGTGCTAGCGGATCACCATCTTTATCTATATTTTCATCATGGAAACATACTGGCTCACCAATGAGTTTAGGATTACTAGAGTCATGGAATTTATCCTCTTTACTAATTTTCTTTTTCTTTCTTAACTCTGCTTCACAGTTCTCTTCAGACATGATATCACCATTTTCATAATTCAATAATTTAAATCCATGATATTTTTATTAGTTTTCTTTCCCTAATTTGCAATAGTAGCCTGTTGAAAGATCATTTTCTTTAAAAACTGGACATTGTGTACATTGACACATTTCTTCTGTATCTAGATCACCACAGGAAACCTTGCCTATTGCACAGTAATTTGCTGCGATATGACCGGGTTCGGGCATTAAATCTCCTTCTTTCATATTAGCAAGCATATCTAGCATTTTCAATTTTCTTTCATTGCACATACACTGTCCATCTGAACAGGAAACGATATGCATTTGCACCTTTCAAGATTTTTTTTTATATAGTCCACATCAATCAATTTCTTCACCATCAAAATTGTTCAATTTAATGAATATCTAATTTTTTTTTATGGATTAACTCTTGTTTTTATAAGAAAAAACACCTCCAACAATTTTATTCAACAATTAAGCATGATTAAACTATCAATAAGGATTTAACATCCCCATAAATGTTAAGTGATAATCATACATTTTTACTTAAATGTGGCTATTTCATCTTAATACAATTTAATACATCTTATTCTATATATTTTGTGATCGGAAAATTTAAAAAAATTTAGAATTTCCATTTATTAAAAAATAAAAAACTGGAAATTGAAGGTGATAATAAATACAATGCGAAACAGAGAATATTATATAACTTATGAGGATTTATCATGTCTCAATTTATAACCATCACACCACAAGCAGCACTCAAATTAATTGAAGAAAAGAATTCTGAGATCATAATACTGGATATCAGACCTAAGGAAGAGTTTGAAATAGAACATCTGCCCGGGGCCATAAATTTGGATTACGATGGTCATAAATTCCAAGAAAAAGTAGATAAACTTGATAAAGAAAAAGATTATCTAATATATTGTAAAAGCGGTGTTAGAGGAGGATATTTCATGGCCAAAATGAGAGATTCGGATTTCCATGGAGCTTATAATATTCTAGGCGGATTTGTTGGCTGGAAAATAAATAAACTACCTCTTAAAGGTAATACTAACTAATTAATTAGATTTATTTAAATTAAAAAGAATTTCCTATTAAATCGAATAATTCCACTATTTTTT
>PMMV01000022.1 GCA_003162115.1 Methanobacterium sp. | reverse complement strand
TTTCAGATCCTTCTATTTTTCTTCAGATACTGGTGTGTTCATAGGGATACTTTTTTGCTTCTTATTACCTCCAAAAATGTATTTGGCGAGTATTGAAAATCCAATACCAATAGCACTATCATAATCCGATTCGACATCAACTTGGGCCAATATATAATCGGGATATCTCCTAATTTCGAAATGATCTTCCTTCTTTTCCAATGAATATGTTAGGCTTTCTGTCATGATACCATCTTCCATAATTGTATGGTCATTACAAAATATAAACTATGTTAAAAATATGTAAAACTTAGTAAATCCCATATTAATATCATGATTTCATCTAAAAAGGAAAAATTATGCTTATTTAATGTTTGTGGTTTAATTTTTGATCATAATATTTTTATGCAATACATTGAAACCTTATCTTGAGTGTCTGAAAGGAGGCGGTTATTTATTTAATTAATTAATAACACCTTTCCAAAACTCTTTTACGGGGGATTGAAAGTTTAACTGAATATCTCCCCGTAAAATATTAATTTTATAAATCTCAATTAGATTAATATCCGAAATTCTTCAAAACTTAATGTTTAAATACAATTCAAGCAAAATTATTGAATAGAAATGAATGATCCAATCTGGGGCTGATGCTATTTTAGACCAAAAAAGGGATGAAATTATAAATAAACTTGAAAGTGATTTAAAGACGTTAGAAACTAAAAATTTAGAGTTAAAATACGCCAACAGAAATTTAATTTCCACAGTTTCAGAACAAAAAAATATGTTGAAGGCTCTCCAAACTGAAATAACCAGATTAGAGTCCTCAAAGGTGAAGGAACATTCTTTTGAAAAACTCAATACAGAACATAAAAAACTTATGGATAATTATAAAAATCTTCAAATCCAATACAAAGAGTTACAGGAAGAGATATCCAATTTAAAAAATTTAATTCCCGAATCTAAATCTAATAATGGTTTGTTTGCAAGGTTTTTGAAAAGAAAACCCACAGATGAAGATGAAGAAGATGAAATTGATGATGGTACTCTTAGTGATGAAACAAAAAAATAGGTCTAAATAGAAATTAACAAAATAAGTAACGATACTAACATTTTGATTCATTTATACTAAAAATAAATTATATATTACTAAAAAGATGGTGTTTTTACATGGTTTTCCATATAATGTTGATTCCCACACTTGGCTGTCCTTCAAACTGCGGTTACTGCTGGAGTTCAGAGGAAAATTCAGATTTAATGACCATTGATACTTTCCAAGAAGTTGTTAAATGGCTTGAAAACTTTCGTGACGACACTGTTACCGTAACATTCCATGGCGGAGAACCCCTACTTGCAGGGTTTGATTTTTACCAAAAAGCACTTCCATTAATAACTAATCGCTTAAAACATCTTAAACCATCACTTGCACTTCAAACCAACCTATGGAATCTTACAGATGAAATGGCTCAGCTATTCAGCGAATATAACATCCCTATCGGATCTAGTATTGATGGTCCCGAGGTGTTAAATGACTACCAGAGGGGTAAGGGGTACTATGGAAAGACCATGAAAGGGTATAAAATTGCATTGGCCCATGATCTGAAGGTAAGTTTCATATGTACATTCACTTCCCATTCAATCAACTACAAAGAAGATATCCTAAACTTTTTCCTAGAAAATGGATTAACATTAAAATTACATCCTTCGTTACCATCTATGCGGGATGAAAATCCAGATAAATGGACACTTTCACCAGAAGCATACGGTAAACTATTAGTTTACCTACTAGATCAGTACTTAGATCACATGGATGAAATCGAAATTATGAATATAGACAACTTGACAAAAAGTGTTTTCAGACGAAGGGGTACTGTATGTACCTTTGTAGACTGTATGGGTGATACTTTTGCTATTGGTCCAGATGGAAGCATATATCCCTGCTACCGTTTCGTTGGAATGCCCGAATATATTATGGGGAATGTTTATGACCAACCATCAATGGAAGATCTCGCCCAATCAACACCATGGAAACTTCTCGAAGAATTTAAGGAATATGTAGACCATGAATGTAAAAAATGCACATACATCAAGTTCTGCAGGGGCGGATGTCCTTACAATGCCTTAGCAATTACAGATGCCAGAGTTGAAGGTGTAGACCCACATTGCACAGCATATAAACGTATATTCAAAGAAATAACCGACAGGGCTACTAAAGAAATGTTGTCTGGATCTGGAATGGTGCCTGGAGATCCAAAAACCCAGAAAAGGGGTAAAAATACCATCATGTCCATTATGCTCAAAGACTCCTGAATTTATAGTTAGCATACTGAAATAGAATCCACTAATGAGTACATATGAAGATAAATATTAAACTTTTTTTTTGAGAATTATGTGATAATTAAAACGAGAGATATTTTTTAATCATAGATAATATATATAATATGGGAGGATTAATCGTGAATCTTGGTAAATTAGATGAAAAATGTCCTAAATGTGGTTGTAAAGATAAAACACTTAAAAGAGATATTGAATCAGAACATTATGCTAGAGCAAAAACTGGAGCGCTTTTATGCAGTGAATGTGGATATGTGTTCAAAAGCCGTAAGGATGAAGAAAAAGAAGACGAAAATTAAATCAAATTTTTAAGATTTTTTATATTTGAATAATAAACAATCTAAAATTTTGCTTATTTTAAAAATTATCTAATCCAGTGCATCATTGTTTCCAATCGTTTCCTTATTATTAGCAGTATCAAAGCTGCCATAATTGACATTACAACGAATATCATGAAGAATGACGTGAAACTATCTACTGGAATTCCGTGAAGATATGGTGTTAGGATGAGTAGGATCAGGATACAGTGCGCTCAACTGCCCAGCGAGTATATTAGCAAAAGCACTTGTAAGAAACCACATACCCATTAAAAGGCAACAAAATTTAGCAAGTGAGAGTTTAGATACGATGGACAAACCTATTGGATATATACATAGTTCTCCGAAAGTAAAAAGAATATAAGCACCAGCAAACCACGGTGGACTAATTGATGAGGCACCATTACCCAGAGTTATAGAAGCAACCACACGAATCATAAAACCAACTGAAAGCAATAATAAACCTGCAGCCATTTTAAGGGGAATTAAAGGTTCTTTTCCCATATCTTTAAGATGCAACCACATTGCAGCAAAAAATGGCGCAAATATAAGTATTACCAATGGGTTTACTGATTGGAACCACGCAGTGGGAATAACAAAGTTTAAAGAAGTAATAACCCTATCCACATGTTGTTCAGCCAAAAACGTTAAAGAAACTCCTGCCTGCTCAAAAGCAGCCCAGAAACATATTCCAAAAAAAGCTAGAATAACAATTACCCCCATCCTTGTTTTTCCACCCAAGTTAATGGATTATCACCACACAATTCAGGGTCAAATTTACTATTTGGAACCTCACCCACAGGATTGCCATCTGGATAATTAAAGTATAATGGAAAAGTTATGATATTTAAANNAGTGTTTTAACAGAACAATTAAATAAGAATTGTAATGTGAAAATTCCCGAAACAGTTATCTATAAAGAGTCTCAACTAAAATAAGAAATATATATTGAATTTATTAACATTGATTATAGAGTTAAAAAGTTCGAGTAGGTATTATTTTATCTTGAAGAATCTTTAAATAGTAAGAAAATTAATGAAATTAATCTGATAAATTTTTTGTAGGTTGGTAAACATGATAGTTAAGGAATGGTGTATGTACTGTGGGGAATGTGCTGGTGTTTGTCCTCGCTGTTTAATTGAAGTCCGTGAGACAAGTTTAAATTTCGATGAAGAAGGATGTAAGGACTGCAGGATATGCGTTCAAGTATGTCCTGTCAAAGCGTTAGCCAAAGAGGAATAAAGAGGGAGATATAGTTATGAAGTTAATTGAGACAGATATTCTTGTAATAGGGGCAGGTCCTGCTGGATCATCAACAGCAAAACATGCAGCCCTAAATGGTGCAGATGTAATATTGATGGATAAAAAATCCGAAATAGGTGCACCTAAAAGATGCGCAGAGGGAGTTTCAAAAGAAGGCCTTAGTAAACTTGGAATCGAACCAAACAGTAGATGGGTAACCAAAGAACTCA
>PMMV01000039.1:7162-7576 GCA_003162115.1 Methanobacterium sp. | reverse complement strand
AAAACCCATCTTTATAACAATATGGAAAAATACATCGACAACATAATCACTTTAACAGTGGGTTTAATGAAAAAAATGGACTAATTATATCACACTTCTATCCAAAGGACCATTAACTCTTTTGAATCATAAATATTTAGTTTAATGTTTTAAACTTTCAAAATTGTAAGATCTTAATTGAAAAATAATAATTGCTCGCTAATAATAATTAGTCAAATAATAGATAATTAAAAATTTAGTATGATTTATTACATAATTTGAGTACTTGTGGGTTCTCAAAAATTGCTTCAAATATGATTTGTATTCAATAATTCCGTAAATATTTAGTATAAAATGAGGTTGATTTAAATGAAGTGCACACGAAGACTAGTATATTGCAATGATAAATATCATGTAATACTACCAAATAAATGG
>PMMV01000039.1:219-7155 GCA_003162115.1 Methanobacterium sp. | reverse complement strand
GTATAACTAATCATATTTGCCATTGGATAACTTACAATATTCTCATTATCTACAGCAACTTTTATAAGATTATTTTTTTCACTTATTTCAATACTTGTAATAACATTCGCTTCAAATTTCCCTGTTCTTTTTAACAATAATTCTGATTGATCCATATATGTAATTAAAACCCAATCTACATACATTGGTTAATCCCCCATTAACATTTATGTAACCTTCTTAATCTATTTTATCGTTAATCTAAAAATCCTTATTATTTTATGGATATGGTTTTCCAAGTCAGAATTGAATCATATAATCCAATAAATTATTATAATTCGTTTTTTTCAATATGTACTCTATCAATGGGTATTTTTATTTCTCTACCTTTTGTAATAAATTCAAAGGGGATATTGTGTTGAATTAAATAATTTGCTAATCTAGATAAATTTCCATCGTATGCAATAATGTACTCTCTTCTATTATCCAACGTACCATTTAAAACTCTATTTAATGTATTNNCCACAATTCCATCAGGGATTGTTTTAGATGAATTTGGATCATTGACAAATAGATGTAAATTCAAATAACTACGTTAATAGCTATATTTCATAGCATTCTGCACGAAATGTGTCCTGAACAAATTATCCCCTGAAATCCTATTTTAATATCCCAAAAAATCTGAATTTTTTGTATATCATAAAAAATAGTTCATTATTAAATATGATAAATTTTATATATAACTTCTGATAACTATTAATACAGAGCAGGGAATTTTTATTTGCATTTATATTATTATCAAAAAGGTATATCGCTCTATTCTTTTTGTGAAAAGGAAATATCCCTGCTCGCCTCCGTTTATAAAAAAAGTACTTAATATTCTATTTTTACCAATTTTATTTTAATTAATATCTAAAATACATTGTCATCGAATAGAACTTATTTTAACTTCAAACTTTTACACTAATATTGAATTTATAAAAATATTCAACTAATATAATATAATATTTAAAGTTAGCTATTAAAATATTTATTCCCAAATTAAGCCCTACTCAATACCCAATTTGATCTAATGTTTTTTTATTTCAATTAACAGAATTTATGCCTTTTTTTTATGTATAAAGCCCTTAATTATGAGTTTGTATGATTTTGAAGTTTATTAGTAATCTGTAAAATGAAAGAATACATCAACTATGATGATATAGTGTTTCTAATAACTTTATTTGTTAAAAATAGCAACAGAGCAGGCTTATCCATAATAGACTTATTTCAATAAGCTTTTAACTGGTCTTAAATTAAAAAAATAGCTCTATAGAGGCCTTTTTTTGGGAATTAAATCGAAGAATTTATAAGGGATAATAATGTGATTTATTCATAGGTTTAGTACATCAAATGATTATTTTATTTGATGTATACCACTTGGAGGGCGGTATAATTTATAAAAAATTGTTTTTATCAGTGCTACTATTTTTCAGTTTAGCATTGGTTTTGAATGCAAGTACTAGTAGTGCTGCAGCAGTCAATCAAACAAATGTTAGTACATCTGTTGTAATGACTAATGCCTCTGCTAGTGATGTTAACAGCAATCCAAATACAGATACTGATATCAAAAGTGTATCAGTTTCAACCAACCAAACCAATTCAAATAATACGACTGCAGCAGGAGGATCTGCTGTAGTAAAAACTCCAGTTGTAGTTAATGGTTTAACAATTGCTCAGCTAGATGATGGTATTTGCCGGGTTCAAGCGTTCTATGCGAAATATGGTAGATATCCTAGTTATGTAAGTTTTGGAACCAGGAAAATCCCAATAGCCACATTTAAGAAGAATATAGCTACACAGGGACTAACAATAAAAACAACAACAGTATATTCAGTTTCACACCCAAATACAAGTTCAGTGGCTGCACTGGCAAAATCTCTTGCAGCTGGTTCCACATCACGATATATGACTGCTGTGAGAATATTTAATTGGGTCAGAGACAAATTAGGATATTCATTCTATTACGGTACTAAATATGGAGCTGCTGGAACTTTAAAACATATGACAGGAAACTGCTGTGACACAGCAAATCTACTGGTTGCTCTTGCTAGAGATGATGGAATAAGAGCTAGGTACGTCCATGGATATTGCCATTTTAATAGCGGAAACTGGTATGATCATGTATGGGCTCAACTGTACGTAAACAGTAAATGGTACACTGCAGATGCAATTAGTTTTAGTAACTCATTTGGAGTTATAAAAAACTGGAACACCGCTACATACAAACTAGAAGGCATATACAACACCCTACCATTCTAAAAACAGGAAAAAAAGGTGATAAAAAATGATGAAAAAATTAGTTGTAACTATCGTAGTAATAGTGGCTATTTTGGGGATAGCTTTCGCTTTTAATAGTAGTAACTCAAACACTAAAAATTCCATAAGTACATCTAATAATCCTACAACTTCCACCAGTTCAGGAAAAGTTGCTGTAACTGTAAAAAACACAACAACAAACACCGAAAACACTCAATCAACCAACATATCACCAGCAGAAGCCCAGAAAATAGCAAAAACTTACATTGAAGTGTCAGGAGCTACAGCAGGTACACCAAAATTACAGAATCAAGACGGTACCCTGATTTATATAGTACCAGTGATCACCAATGGTACAGCAGTTGGAGAAATTGATATCGATGCCAAAACTGGAAAGAACTTAGGTGGAGCAGGTGGAGCACCTTAAGAACTCTCCTCCTTTAATATTTTTATTTTTAAATGAATATTAATTACAGTCTAATTTTAATACATATCAATTACATAATAATAATCAACAAAAGGTTTTACGAATAGCACATAAGAAGGATTGAAATAATTACTAAAAATAATTTTTCTGTAGATAATCAAATGAAATCTGGTAAAAATAATCTGATAATATTTGTACTGGTTTTTACATTTTTGTTGATTATCTTCTCATATGGAATTGGCAATGTTTCAGCCGCAACAAACAATCAAACTGTACAAAATCTGGCTGCAACACATACTACAACACCTAAAGTTATTTCAATTGGATAAAAATGATAATCCCGGTATGATACGTTACGCAGCACATAGCATAGGTATTAGTAGTATCACATTAGAAACAGAAGAGACAACTTATCTGTAATGGTGGCGGCCGAAGCAGAATTTAAGGATGATACTCTCATCAACAAAATACCTAGGATTTCCCTGAACTTGCTAAAAAACAGCAATCTTATTTTATTTTTTATAATACTCAGATAGTTAGATAATCAGAAAATAAGTGTAGTTTATAAATTCAATTATATTTTATCGCAGTTTTTTAGTAAATTTTAAAGTTCCACCACATCTACAAGACTCAAAATCTTCAGGATTTTCTCCTTTTTCTAATTTATAATAACCTAAACAATCTTCACAAACTAAATATCCATAATCTTTAGATCCTAATTTAACTTTTTTAAATTTGGATTGAATACCATCTACTAATCCAGTGGCTCCATTTTTAACTTTACTCATTTCTTTGTCTATTTTCTGTTCTTTAACAAAGTTATTAAGATCTTCGTGAAGCTTAGAAAACTCATTTCCCACTAGAGATACTTCATCATCAACGGTGTAGGGGACGTCCTTTTTTTTAAGATCAATCAAACATTCGTTACAAATACTTTTACCAAGATAAAGTTTGCGGCATTCATCACAAAGGCCTTTATGACATCCCATACATTCTGCGACAGCCATTCTATATGGATGTCGTTTGCATTGCATTTAAATCTCCTCGACAGATTAAATAATATTTCAAAAAATAATATATTACTTTTTATATTTATTTTTATGTACATATGAAAAATTTTCATGAAATAGGAATATAGGGCAGCTATGCAGCAACACATCTTTTATTCATTTTTTAGAGTAGATATGATAAATCTAAGAATAGATTTACAAAATTATTTCTTATTTTTGATTACTTCTGCTTATTCTTCTAGCATAAAGGTCAGATAAAGGAGATGCTGTTAATCCATGGGCAAACACACTTAAAAGTACAGTGACGAAAACAACTGTAATGAAGGTGCTGTCACCGGGGAATACTTTCAATTCATCTAAAGCTAAAAGGGCGAGTACTATAGATGCTAAACCTCTGGAACCAAACCAACCAATAAATAATACTGAATCCGAGTCTAATTTAGTACCTAATAATGATATGACTACTAGTAACATTCGGATTACTGTTAAACTTAAAATTACGTAGATGAGCATTTGCCATGTTATATTAAAGAGTAAGGGAAGCACTACAATTCCTAAAAGGAAAAACACTCCCAAGTTTAATAGTTGTCCTTCTGTAGCGGAAAAATCTATCAGAATTTTACCAGCGTTTTAACAATATATCTTAATACTAAACCGCCAATAAAGGCAGCTATAAATCCACTTCCTCCTAATTGATCCGCTATCAAAAATGTAATTATTGCCATAGCTAAAAAGGCTATTCTCTGGAACTCTGGTGTGATCCATTCTTTATCCCAGGCTTTTAAACCAACCAACCTCCAGCAAGTCCAACACCTAGACCCACTAATATTCCAAAACCAATTTCCTGGATAGCAACTTGGATAAAGTATTCTGAAGGTTTAAATGCTTCTGCTGCTAAACCAATCGCAATAAAAACAAGAAGGAAAGGAACCGAACCTCCACCGTTTAATCCACTTTCAATTTCTATGGTACTCCGTATCCTTTCTGTTACGTTTTTATTTTGGACTACTATCTGTCCTAATGCTGCATCAGTGGGTGCCAGAGCAGCACCTATAATGCCTGCTACCCACCATGGTATACCAGGAAATAATAAAGTCGCTATTATAACTCCTAAAATGATAGTAATGGGTAAACCTATAGTGAGTAGTCTTGTACTTAGATTATTCTGAAGTGTTTTAAACCTACACGGGAAGCATCACTGAAAAGAACTAGAGCTATCTCTGCTATCAAAAAAATTAGTGTAGAATATGGAGGCTGGGTTACATCAACATATCCAGTGACCAACCATCCTACAAATATACCTGCAACAATAAATATCATCTGAAAACTAATTGGCAGCTTATCAATTAAAACAGGAAAAATCGCCACAACCAAAAGTATGATAAAAAATACAAGAAGTTCAACCATCAGATCCCACCATGTGAAATTTTTATCTTTTCTGATACTTTGTAAATATCTCTATAAAAATAGTTATGATGTAAATAGAAGAAACTTTATGGTGAGAGTGCTCACCCTAAGAGGAACTTTTTTAAATTTTCTCCAAAAATTTTATGGTAATAGGAAATTATAAATCGATTGAAATTAGAATAATTTAGAAAATTCTTATTTATGAAATTTTTATGGTGATGTATGCCATATTTTGATTCAGATCAAGCTTTAAAAAATTATGAAAATATTTTTAAAAAAAGTTTGAATGCTATAATACTAACACATCCATATAAGACAGTTAAAGATGCTATTTTTTATGCTAATTCTGCTGCCGTGGAATTGTTCGGATATTCTGAACAAGGAATATATGAACTTAGCTGGGAAGGTATTGTTGATAACTTTGATCCACAGCTGCCAGTATTCTTAGAAGAGCTTTCAAGTGTAGGTAAAGCGAAAGCTGAACTTACTTTTATAAAAAAAGATGGTTCAAAATTCAAAGGTGAAATTTTCAGCAACCTTATAGATTGTACTGATAAATTAACAAATCTGTCAATAGTTAAAGATACGACAGAAAGTAAAAAGCTGAGGAAGAGTTAAAAAAAAGGGCCGCATTATTAGATATTTCATATGAAGCTATTTTTTCGTGGGATTATGATGAAGGGATAATATCATGGAATAAAGGAGCCGAAAGGTTGTATGGCTATACTGATAGTGAAGCTGTTGGACACATAAGCCATGAGTTGCTTGAAACCCAGTCCCCTATTGAATTTAATGAATTCCAGGAAATACTAACTAAAGAAGAGATGTGGACAGGTGAAATAACTCATACCACAAAAGATGGCAAGAAAATCATTGTAGAAACCCGCCAACAGTTAATAAAAGATCCTTCAGGTAAAAAAATTGTCGTTGAAACTAACCGGGATATCACTGAACGTAAAAATTCTGAAGAAGTTCTTAATCAGAGTCAAAAATTGTTGCAGGATATAATTAATGGTTTTNNAATGAAGAATTAAAGGGTAAAACTGATTATGATATCATCACTAAAGAATTAGCGGAAAATTATAGGGCTCATGACCAAAAAGTGCTTGAAGAAGGAAAGGCGATACCTATTGAAGAAGAAGCAGATTTGATTGATGGACATCATACTTTTATTGCAAACAAATTCCCCATCTTGACATTAACGATAAACCTTATGGAGTAGGCTCTATCTCCACCGACATTACTGAAATGAAAAAAATTGAAGAAAATTTAAAGAAAAGTGAAGAACGATTGCGTCTAGCCCAAACCCTAGGCAATGTAGGCATATGGGATTGGAACACAATTACAGATGAACTTCATTTTACCCCCGAACTTGAGCAATTATATGGGTTAACCCCCGGAACAATAAAAACATATCAAGATTGGCGACAGTTAACTCACCCAGACGACATTGAAAAAATTGAAGCCGAAAGAGATAATAAAATTGCAAAAAACCAGCCATTCGATTTAGAATTCCGTATATTTCACAATTCGGGAGAAATCCATTGGTTATCAGCCAAAGGTGGAGCAATCTACAATGATGAAGGAGATATATTACGAGTACTNNCCAAGGAGATAGATTATTACAAATAAATAAGGTGCTGGAGGAAAGTGAAGAGCGTTTCCATGATCTTGCTGATAATATTCCTAATTTAGCATGGATGGCAGATGCCACAGGTTGGATCTTTTGGTATAATACGCAATGGTTTGATTATACAGGTACAACTTTAGAGGAGATGCAAGGTTGGGGTTGGCAAAAAGTTCATCATCCAGATT
>PMMV01000039.1:0-173 GCA_003162115.1 Methanobacterium sp. | reverse complement strand
CAAACGAAGAATTAAGATGCACTACAGAGGAGCTCCAAATATCTAATGAGAATCTTAGGAAAGTCTTGAAAAACTATGATCAACTTAATCACACCCTTATGGCACTTAGAGATAGTAGTTTTGCGATGATGCATGCTGATGATGAAGATTTTTATTTAGATGAAGTTTGTAGA
>PMMV01000013.1 GCA_003162115.1 Methanobacterium sp. | reverse complement strand
AATGGAAATCCTATTTCAGGAAAAACCATACAATTCTTAGTAGACGGTATAAATGTTGGTAGCAATGTAACCGATGCAACAGGAACAACAACATTATCACACCAACTCACAGAAAGCATAGGAGCACACACATTATTAGCTAAATTCACAGAAGACAACACATACGCAACATCCCAAAACACCTCAACTCTAAATATTGGAGCCATACAAACAAACATTTTAGTTCAAACCGTAAATGGGGCTAAAAATACATTAGTAAAATTAATAGCCACATTAACAGACAATAATAACATGACTGTTCAAAATAAAACCATACAATTCTTAATAGATGGTATAAATGTTGGTAGCAGTACAACAGATGCAACAGGAACAGCAACATTATCACACAATGTCACAGAAACCCAAGGATCACATAATATAACTGCAAAATTCGAAGCAGATGACACATACCTTGCAACCAGCACCAACAGCACACTAACAGTACCAGACACAACAGCACCAACAGCATGGGCTAATCTCAAAAGTGGATATTACAATACCAATAAAGTAATAATTCTTTCAATGAGCGAACCAGGAACAATCTACTACACTCTCAACGGCGGTACTCCAAGCACCACATACAGTTACCCAATCACTGTGTCACAGACATGCAACTTGAAATATCAAGCAATAGATATGGCAAATAACCCTTCACCAACCTACTCAGAGACTTACACAATCGACAAGGTAGCTCCTAAAATATCAACAACAACCCCAAGCAATGGAAAAACCAAAGTATCAAAAACATCATCCATAGTCATTAAATTCTCAGAGAACATCTATGCAACCACGAATTGGTCCAAAATCTTCGTCAAAAACGTAAACAAGAATAAAAAGATATCAATAAGCAAAAAATTATACAAAAACACCTTAACCATCAAAACATCCAAAAGATCAAGTAAAACAAAATATCAAGTCTACATACCACTTGGATCAGTAAAAGACACAGCACAAAACAAACTAGCAACAAGTAAAGTATTTACTTTTAAAACTGCTTAAGCAGTTTTAATTCTTTTTTTTCTTTTTTTAAAATTAATTAAAAACTAAATTAAATTTATATTTCAGTCTATTTTAAAAAAATTATATCAAATCGGTTTTCTTTAATTTTTCGATTATAGGATACAATTCCCATACAGGAACACCTATTTGATTGCTTATATCAATCAAATCATGATCTCCGTCTGCATATGAAATAAAATTCATTATATCCTTTACTTCGAGTGATGATGATTTTGTACCAATCGTAGGATATAATCCTCTTTTTCCAAGTTGGGGCTCTCCTAAACATTTGATTCTGTATTTTTTATTCTCTTCCATCGTTTTCAGACATTTTTTGAATACATCAAGGGATCCACTTAACCCCTCATCACTTACAAAGTCAAGGTTGTCTAAAGAAGTATGATATTCTGGATATGTTCCATATTTACTCCTCATAATTGTGCAAACAGGTAAATCAACACCAGGAGAATTGTACTGTCTTTCGTCGCTTCCCCTATCAAGGTAGGTGTACTCAACAAAATCTGGGTGATCATATGATAGTGTATTTAATGCAACTTTATCGGCATATGTGCTTCCATTTCGTGTGGGAAGATATGAATAATGGCCATCATCGCCTACACATGTAATATTGAATCCTGAAATAACATTCCTTTTCATGTGGTCCAAATTTTTGCTGAGGTACATGATTGAACCAATTGTTTCAGGAATATATATAATACGATAAGTGTACCTTCTTGGCTTACTCATAATCCATTTAACTAAAAATGTAGTTAAAACAGGACCTGACAATTCATTATTTGCCATTGAAGGATGGCACACATAGGTTGAAAGAAAAATTTCCTCTTCAGATCTACCGGGAATAATTAGTTCCCCATAGGTTAATGAACCTTCTTTTAATTCGCTTTCAATAACAACTTTATATTTGCCTTCTTTAAGATTGTCTCTTTGTTTTTGAGTAATACAAAATCCCCAACGCTCTTTATAATAGGAAGTAACGTATGGGATTGCTTCTGGTTGGTCTGAGAGTGAATATAAATGTTCTTGGAGTTCAGAAAGGGTTACAATTTTATTTACAGGAACTGAATAACCTACTAAATGAAGATTATTTTTCTGAAAATCTATGATCTTATTTCCAGTTTCATCCATTACGTATGCATCGGCTACATTCCATTCTTTTGGAACGATCCAATCAAAAACCTCGGTTCCAGAGGGTACTTCATGAACTTTTATAGGAATATGATTTTGTATAATTCGAAGCGTTTCTCTAACACCGTTACCTGAAATACTCCTGTTTAAAGGGAATAAATATTCTAAAAGTTCATACATCTCTTTCCCAATTTGGTTTTCCATATTATCTTTTCCAGAAATTTTTCTCACAATAAAAATTCAATTCTAAAAAAATTTATAATGTATTTGTTTATTGCTTATTAAATAAATTTTCTTTAAAAGAAAATCCTTCCCTTTTTAATTACTTATATTTCCTAGTTGTAGGTATGTATCAACACTTTCATCTTGATACTAAGGACTGTTTTATTAAAAAAAATTCTGATCTACTTAAATTATGAAATAAATTCTATAATATACACTTGAGTTATTATTAAAATTTAATCAGCTCATCTAAACAAGCTAATATCCATTGAATTTATAAAAAAAATTTAAATAACCCAATATTCATATAATGAATGGAGTTAACTGTGTTTCAAGTCCTTAAAAAAATAAAATATTATAATATATTAGAGTACTTCAAACGTACATTAATAATCACAATTATATATCTGAGATAACATTCCATATAGCATAAAATCCGGATATCTGGGAATTTATTAATGAAATAAGAGTTTAAGCTTAGAGGCATAAATGTTAGACAAAAATAACGATCCAACGGTTGCAATTATAGTGCTTAACTGGAACGGCTGGGAAAACAGTATTGAATGCTTGGAATCTGTCTATAAAATTGATTATCCCAATTATCATCTAATTCTCGCTGACAATGCTTCAAGTGATGAATCAATTGAAAAAATCGGGGAATACTGTAGGGGAGAGCTAAAACCCGTATCAAATTATGTTAGTTATACTGATCAAAATAAACCAATTATGGTTCAAGAAATAGATTACAATGAAATTGAAAAAACTGAACTTAAAGAAATATTCGTTAACAGCGGTTCAAATCAAAGAAAAAACCTATTATTTATTAAAAATGATAAAAATTATGGTTTTGCAGGAGGAAACAACATTGCAATAAGATTTGCAATGCAAAAAATAAACCCAGATTATGTTCTGCTTCTAAACAATGACACCGTTGTAGATAACAAATTTTTATATGAGTTAATCGAAGTTGCTGAAAAAGGGGAAAAAATTGGATTTGTAGGGCCTAAAATCTATTATTATACTCCTGATAAGATTTCAAATATTTTGAATTTTGCAGGTGGAGAGCTAAACAAAAATACTTTTCAACCCCATCCACTTGGTGTGGATCAATTAGATAAGGGTCGTTTTGATTTAGAAAAAAAGGTTGATTACGTTGAAGGCTCATGTTTACTAATTAAAAATGAGCTAATAAATGAAATCGGTTTATTTGATCCAGAATATTTTACATATTGGGAGGAAATAGATTGGTGTTTCAGGGGACAAAAGGCAGGATACGAATCAGTATATGCTCCCAAAGCCATTATATGGCACAAAGGCCGTGCATCAGATTTGAGTGCCAATAGCATTTATTATATGATAAAAAACAGATTCCTGTTCGTTAAAAAAAATGCACAAACAGTACAGATCTTATCTTCAACATTGTACTACTTCGGTTACTATTTCTGGATAATACTCTTCTCAGTAGCACTNNTAGCACTCATTCACAAGGATGAGAACAAAAGGCGATCATTTCTAAAAGGAACCTATGAAGGATTAAAAATATTATTAAGTTAGATAGACTTGAGAACCTCCATTATCATAACTCCTGTTATAAATACTAGTGTAATTACTGTCATTAATGTAAGCAACAGGATTTGATCCCTTCGCAGGAATGGCAATCTGATTATTTTCTATATTGTAGGTACCAAGAAATATGTATGATGGTTGAACGAGCGATGTTCCATTTTGTATACTGGTATGGGTATTTATGAAATAACCATTTAATAATAGAGATCTATAGACATCAGAGTATACTATAATATCCAGTTTATGGTCATTTAACCATTCAGCTCCTGTTAATTCTATATTATTAAATTTAGGGCCATCCATCGTACTGGATAATGACATGGAACTGGGTTTATCATGGAATACTTCATAAACTACTCCGCTGTTAAATATTAGTGATATGAATAAAAATATGGCGATTAATTTTAATGAATTGTTGTAAATCGATTTCATTTTCCATTTAAATTTAAATATTCTGTTTATAATTCTGAAAAATCCTATCCATCCCACCACAAAGAAAACCGATAGAAAGATTAGTGCTATCTGATAAAATCTATCAGGATTAAGTGCACCAGCTAGAAATGGAACAACGAGTACCAATCCCAACATTAAGAAGCTCATAACAGAAAATAAACTGAAATTCTCATTAAATTTCATATTTGTACGTCTGTACAACAGAAATAGAATTCCGATACCGATCATAAGTTCTATTATTAAATGCAGATCTAGTGCTATGGATCGTAAGAATGATTTTTCACTTGTAACTATACCAACAGCTACGAGAGAATTTGGATTAAACAGGTAAGTGTAAGCTGTGGACATAACATTGTTTAAAGTAAAAACTGTCAAATCAAATGGTGCCGCGCTTGAAAATAGGTTGTAATAAATTAAAGTTAGACCGAATATTAGCAACAATTGAAGTCTGTAATCTAATTTTAATGCATCATCTTGAGAATCTTCCTTGTAAAAGAAAAATTTTATGATCTGCAATTTCCCTAAAATAGTAAATTTATTAGTTAAATTCAAATTCCTGATTAAAATTATCAGATATGAACATACAAGTAGGAACATGTAGATGTAATCCAGTGAATAATGTGATACCAAAAGTGCAGGGATGAAAAAGACTGTTAATATTGACAGGTGTCTTCTGGTCAAATTCTTTTCAACCATTACCATTATCATTAAAACAAAGAATAACTCCCCTATTTCCTGTCTTGCTAAGTAGGGCATCTCTAAAAAAAACATAAAAACTGATATAAATAAAAAGCATGACATAAATGCTATTTTATTGGTTGTTTGCTTTTTGAATATCGAGTATAAACCCAATACAACAAATGAAAAGAGGATAGGATAGATAACCTTGAAAATATCCACTACATTCAATCCTGAGATCTTGGAGAAGATAGGTTCAACTATAACTATACTCAACATGGAGTTCAGTATTTCCGGAGTTGCGGTGTTCCAATAAGAATTGGTCACCACACCATTAGAGAAGTAATATTCCATGTTAATATCCCAGCCATTAATGTAATTTGAAATTAAAGAAGAAGAGAAAAGTAGAGCTATTGAAAGTAAAAAAACAGTAAGTGGATAGAGTCTTTTGGGTATGAATTTATCAAAAGCAACCATTATGGGTATTAAAGCAATTAGGAAGTACATAATCATTAAAATTGAATTATTCCCGTAATTGTTCATCAAATAAGTTCCAAATATTGCTAAAAATGGAATTAAAGATAAAAACAGTATAGGATTGATCATTCCTGTAAAATCTATGTAAGAATGATTTTTAAATGTTTTATCCCTTGCATGGCTTAAAAAACATAAAAATGTTGTAAAAACTGTAAAAGTGATGATCAAAGGAAGTGTTGAAGTTGGCGTTGTTATTCCGAATAGTGGATAAATTAAATCAATTGCCATACCTAAAAACATGGTTACCGCTATACTCAATCCAACGCTGTATAAAAAATTTTCAATATTTCCCAAATTGTGAATTCTGAGAATTCTGAGAATTAAAACTCCATTTATGTAAAATAATGATATGGATGCTAATATTTCAGATATTATGGGTATATGGTTTCCATTTAAATTGAAGAATATAATTATCCATAGTAATGTTTGGATAATTAATATAAATATAAAGAGATAACTGATATCCCAATTATTCATCTGAAAAGGGTTTATTACTTTCATATTTGCACATTTTAAATTATTTGATCAAACACATTCTTCATAAAGTTTTATATGTCTTTTTGCAATCATATTAGGGTTTAAAGTATCATTTGCAAATGTTTTTGAATTTACAGACATCTCTTTTAATTTAGTAGGACTTTCTAACAAATAGTTTATTGCATTTTTCCAGCTATCAACACTGTCATCACAGAGTATTCCCCTAGAAGAGTTAATATATTGAGAAAATCCCTTATTTTCAGAGCAAATAACAGGCTTTCCATATGCAAGGGACATGGTTAAGACTGCGCTTGATGATTGGGTAATTAAATAATCCAATCCAAATAATTTTCTAATCTTAAAAATTGGCCTTTCCTTCATCCATGAACTAATTAACCTGGGAACTAATATTACTTTTGCTTTTTCAATCTCTTCCACAAATTCATTATCCGTTACGAATCCCAGAAATTCCACCTTATTTTGAATATCTTTTTTTTCTATCAATCTTTCAAGATATACTCCGTATTTTTCATCTACAATTTTCCCCATGAAAATTAATTTTAAATCATGATCTATCTTACTTACAGCTTCTAACAGAATGTCCTGACCTTTAAATGGTGAAATATAGCCAGGAACTAATATACGATTTTCACTTGGATCTGTTTCAGCTTTGTTATGATGATCTGTATCATTTAAGCGATAAGCTGAAATAGGAATGCATTTAAGAGAGTTATTATTAAGTTTGTATCGATTTTTATATTCATTCAATGCGAATTTATTGTGAAAAATTAGATATTTAGATATTCTTTGGAATCCCCTGTCAACAATATCAAATGGATATATCAGTGGGGTTTTTGGGAGATGAATACCAAAAGAAATGCATTTAGAACATTTTAGATTGAAAGAATCAAAATTTCGTGCATCATGAACAGTAGTGATTGTATTAGAATTATTTTTTAGTTTTTTGATGTTCTTATCCAATAAATGCAACTGAAATTCGTGTAGATTTGAATTTGCTAGTTGAAAGTGGGTTACATCATAATCGTCAGCATCATAATTTTCGGGTGAAATAATCTTAATGTCATCAAGATTAACTGGCAACTGATTGGATGAATTATCTGGAGTTATAATACTCACATCTTCGCCTAAATTCTTTAATTCAGCCGCCAAAATAGCTGCATAGATACTTATACCCGTTCGTGGGTCTTGTGGTGTGACCATCCCAATTTTCATTTTTTTCACTTGTACTTTGATTCTCTTGGTTAATTTATGATTATTATCCGGGATAAACTCTGAAAACCATGTAATTCTGATTTTCGTAGATTAACTTTAAGTTTGAAGGTAGGATTGATGTTATATTGTCGTTTTTGTTGAAATATATGAAAGCTCCATGGCTGATTACTTGACTTGAATTTGTGGTAAAAGTCAGTCTCTTATCGAATACAAAGTATCCAATATTTTTCTGAGCCAGTTCTGATGTTCTAAATCCCCACATTATTACGTGCTCTGAGGATAAAACATCCGCAATGGGTTGGCCTGTAAATGTCAATATAAACTGGTTGGTTTCGTAGTTGTTTGATATTACAACTGATTTTTTGTCACCATACTTATTAAACCATGCGGCTAGGTCTGTGTCAGAATTGGTTGGTGGGGCAATTTGAGGGATTGTCATATCACTTGTTCCAAAGGGTTGTGTATTGTAATTTGGTGTATTTTGAAAGTTCGTTATTGTAACAGTCGAGATGGCGAGTAAAGTTGCAATTAAAAATATTGCAATTAAAAATATATTTCTGACGGATTTGGATGGAAATTCTGTTTTTTTGTAATCTAGATATAGGTAACTTAATCCAAAACCACCAATAATTGTTAGGGGTAAAAGCAAATGAATCAATAGCCTTATGGTATAAACATGAACCCCAATCAAGTACGATATACTAACGATGAAAACTACTAATATCCATACTATAATGAATAGATCTTTACAGCTTCTCCTTTTAAATGCCACAATTGATCCAGCGATAGCGAAGATTAGTGTAATTCCAAGATACGCAACATACTTAAAAATACTTATGGGATCACTGTATGGTAGAGGTGTAATGTATCCCGTCACAATTGTAATAATTTTATTTGCAAATGCAGGATCCATTACAAAGGCTGCGATATAAAAAATTAAGGTAGTTATTAAAGGTACAGATAGAAATAATGCGTAACTTATTAAAAAACTTTTTTCTCTCTTTATAATACCCAAAACTATTGTTATGGATGTGATTATTGAAAATATTAGTAATGTCGTTTCTTCGTGAGTAAATATGAGTATTAAGAATATGAAACTGGATAAAACAGCATATTTATAATTTTTAGATACAACAGCACGGTAGTACAGATAAACCACAAGTGGTACAAATATAAGCGCCAAAGTTTCTGGAAGTGGTGATACCAGCCTGCTGAATAGGTAGCTTGAAAGAATCAGAAAACCTGCAGAAATACCTGCAATATCTCCATAAAACTTTTTTGCAACATAAGATACAGATAAGACAGAAAAAAATGCCATGAAGGGTTGTAAGAGCTTTGCAACTTGGAAATAATTAATTTTTAGTAAACTACCTAAAAATACTAATAGATATGCAAAAAGCGGAGGATAACCTATTGGACTTCCACTAGGAGGATTGACAAGTGGATCTACTAAAGTAAATCCGTAATGACTGTAAACTTCTGCAATACGTATATGCCAAAATATATCCAGAGTTAACGGCCACTGATTGGTTAAAGTTGGAATCAGCGCTATTAAAAAAGCTAATATACTTGGAATAATCCAAAGTAGCTTTTTAAATCGATCACTTTTAAATCGATCAATAAGCTTCTTGCTTTGAATATCTGGCTTAGATGAATTAACTATTGCTTCGCCCCCTGATTAAGGTTTATTACCATCTCAAGGAGTTCATTGTTAATTCTGTAATGAGTCCTGGTTTCCAAGATATTTAATAAAACACTCATTTTTGCTCACATATATTATTTTGAAATATAAATTCTTTTCAAATCGGTTTAAATTACATAATTTTTCTTTTATTTTATCAATATTGAATTCAGGGTGAATTTAAAGGCCTTTACAAGCATATCTTAGATGATACATTTGAATGACATTATATATTGCATTATATAATTTAAAACATTATAAATCTAGCACAATAAAATGGGATTTTTTTTTATAAAACTGATTGACTTAAATCTAAAACTCCACCATAGCCCATTTTATTGTCCTGTTAACCAATTACTAAAACAGGTATTATTTCTTCATCAACATCTACACGAATGGCCAGTCTATAATTCATGTAGTCATCTTCGTAGACAACATCCAGATCCCCATATACTTCTTGCTTTTCAGTTAAGATGATAATTAAATCACTTATTTTATACGCCGTTGCCATTATTAATCCCCCAAATTCTATTTTTTTTGTAATCGATTGTATCATTGTAAGAAACAATACCAACAACGGCTTATAATCTAGCAAACCATTTAAATATAACAGATAAAACAGTTTACTCACAGTGCAAGCTGTATTATTGTTACTAATACAATCAATTAAATTTACGAATTATCAGTTGAGGATGAGTTCCACCCGAAAATATACTTCATTTTAGTTATGAATACAGACAGAAAGGACCTTATTTTGATAACAGTCCTTCGTATAATTCTTCATAATCCTTTGAAATTTTATTCCATGGCCTGATTTTTTCTGTGAAAGGGCCTATGGTCACGTCATTTTTATAAACATCAAGTATTGAACCAGCAACTTCCTTGGGTTCAGGCGGATAATCAACTACAAAACATCCTGGTTCCTCTGAAAATTCTTTTAAAGCTGTTCTTTCTGTTATAATACAGGGGGTTCCGAGTGCCAATGCTTCTGCAACTGTTATGCCATAAGCTTCTGATCTTGAAAGCAGCATGAATATGTCAGACTGTTTGATCTTTTTTATCAGCTGATCTCGGGATAGAAACGGTTTCCATTTAATATATTTATCAAGTTTAAGTTTCTTTGATAACTCCAAAAGATTTTGTTTCTCGGGTCCTTCTCCAACTATTGTTAAAGTAACATTTTCTACTTGTAAATCATTTATTAAAGCGTACAAGCTTTTAATTATAAAATCAACACCCTTACGTGTTATGAGATACCCACTATACAGAAGGTTGATCTTCTTGCCATGATTTACATCCTTGGATTTATCCACTCCCACAATATCCTTGGAAATATCTATATCGAGATTTTCTTGATGATCCAACACATTTATTCCATTTGGAATTACTTTTAATTTCTTAGGATCTACATTTAGGAGTTCTATGGTGCTTTTAGCTTCAAATTGGGATACAGAAGTAATGAAATCACATTTTTCTATTGCCCTTTTGCCGAAGAAGTTGTGGATGTTCATGAAATATTTGCCAGCCAGAGTACCTGGAGATACATCATGATAGGGTGAAAATATCAATGGAATGCTGGGATCGATCTTTTTTATTGCATGGATTACCTCAATGGACTGCAGAGTATGGTAACCATTGACATGGATAACATCTGGATTAATATCTTTAAGATTATTTTTTAAAAATTGATAAATGCCAAAACTCAGGCCGTAGAAATATTTATCCAAAGGTGATGATATTCTGATGATCTTGAAACCTTCATAGATCTCTTCATCTGGAAGATTAGCAGGGTTGGGTTGTAAAACAATTGATTCATGGCCCATATCCGATATATTTTTGGCTATCTCCCGCACGATCATGTTAATTCCGCCGGGATGTGTTGTCTCCATATAGTTTACGAGCAGTATTTTCAAGTTTTTCCCCCCTTACATTTGCTTTAAATAAATGATGATATTGTTCAACAATTTTATCCCAAGAATATTCTTTTCTAACCCTGTCAAAGGTTTTGGATTTATATTCTTGATAATTTTCTGGATTACTTTCTACCTGATTTATTCTTTGTTTGAGTTCATCAGAATTGTAGAAGTACAGAGCAGTATCCTCGCATACTTCTCTGTTGAATTGATTGTCGTGGGCGATTAGAAGACTTTTCATTGCCATAGCCTCTACTAATGATGGATTTGTTCCACCTACTGAGTGACCGTGTAGATATCCAAAACAGTTCTGTCTTAACATGTTTAGAGTTTCTAGATCGTATATTCCGCCTGTAAAAACAATTTTTTTATCGTCTGATTTTTCAGCTACTATACTATGGATGTACTCCTCGTACTGGGGTGAAACAAAATTACCGATAATTATTAGTGGTTTCTTTGCATCACTCTTGATGTAACCTTCTATTATGGTATGAATATTATTTTCAGGTTCTAATCTTGCAACTAAAAGCCAATACGCAGGATTTATTTTGATTCCATGTTTTAATATTTCTGGAAGTTTTTCATTGTCCCATTTAACAGGTGGGATTTCGTCTGCACCGTAGGCAATGAAAGATGATTCAATATCGTATTTTTTATCATAATAATCTTTTATTCCCTTAGAATCTGCTATTATCCTGTCGGCCCAGAATGATCCCATCATTTCATTTATTTTCAGTAGGATTTTTACTGATGAACTAAATTTAGCCCGTTTCCACTCAAATCCATCTGGATTCAAATACAAAGTTTTCCTAAATAATTTTGGTATGAAAAAGAATAGTGCTGCACTGTACCCAAGCATGTAAATCTGATCTGCTTTGAGACTTGCCATGAAAAGTGAATATACATCGTATAATATTTCATATATCATTCCCATGAACGCTGATTTAGGATGTTTTATCGGGAAATAGAAAAGATTTACTCCATTGAAAGTTGCTGGATTGTTTTTTTCACCTGGATTTTCACAACTCACATGTATTGTGTAACCTCTTTTCACCAAGTTTTTACTTAAAATTTCTGTAAAACATTCAAATCCACCGTAATTATTTGGAATACCACGGCTTCCAATGATTGCTATCGAAGTATTTTTTCTTTCTTGGTCATTCATTTTTAGATCATTCCATTATGATTTATTATGTGAAAAAAATTTCCAACTATAAATTTCACATCTTTAGTTATATTCTGTACATAGTCTCTAATAAATTGATCTATTTTTGTGTGAAATATAATGTGATAGTTATCAAATTAAAAACAATATTAATGTAATAAATAACATCTTTATAATATTTAATATCAACTAAATCAACTTATAATTATTATTTAGTCTTTATAATGGGTAAAATTAACTTTATTTTA
>PMMV01000104.1 GCA_003162115.1 Methanobacterium sp. | reverse complement strand
CGATAAAAGATTAACATAACTCTAGATGGTGTTTAATGTATGCCATTTGAAACAACTGATATAAAAAATGATCCATATGTGAAGATTTCCTCATGATCATGATCATTTGAGAAAGTGTAAAAATATTTTTAAAACAGCTATAGATGATTATGTTCTGGTTAAGTTCTTAAAAAACTTTTCTGCATGTTTTAATTTTTATAATCTGGTTTACATTTATTTAGTGAATTAAAGGGTCAGGATCATCTCATTTAACAGACTTGAAAGTAATAAAATTTCCTAAGTAGTGTTGGATAGGAATTTCAGATGATTTTGGACATATAAAAGATTATATGATACTAATAATAATACTTAAACATTCCATGAATATCTTAATTAAATATCTATAAAGTATAATGAATTCATGATTTGGATAAAGAATTAAAAATTTCTATTTAACTAATCGAAGATCATATCATGAGAAGAATAATTAGTTGTGGTCACACTCCTGGTGTTTATTATTATAATGGAAAGAATGGTAAGATATTAATTAATAATAAGAATAAAGGAGAGATAAGAAAGGATGCTGAAGAGTTGTCAAAGGAAATATTTAACAGTCATTGGATATGTCCTCAGGCTATGTTTAAAACTTCAAATGGTAATAGAATATCCAAGAATTCATCCAGTGAATTGGAAAAGGTAAAGAATTTTTATGAAAAGATTATCAGATCCTTCTAGTTTTAATCATTAAAAAAGTATTTTAAGAAAAAAAACATTAAATAAGTCATGTCTGATTTTTGAATTAAAGTATATCAGTAATTGATCTATAACGTATGTTTAATAGATGAGAAATTATAAATTTTAATAATTTAACAATAATATTTAAGAGTTTAATAATGAAAGAGCATATAAACATCTATTTTTTTAATCACCCCAATAAAAGATTATTAAAAAAGGCATATAACCAATATATTTCAAAATAGTAATAATCAACTTCATATAGAACTTCTGCGCATAAAAAAAATAAGGGCAGGATACCATTCGTGATACATACATATTTTCAGTAATATTCCTAAAAACTGATATTGAAATATTGTTCTTTCCTTACCCTCCTATTTAAAAAAAAATTTAATTTCCGAAATAAATATTAAACTAAAATTTTTTTTTATCGTTTGCAATATTCCTGATTCTCTTATTTATATAGATAAGGTCAAGATTTCAATTCATTACGAAATAGGTTGGACAATATTTATTAAAGTATTTGTAGATGATCAAAAAGCAATGGAAAAAGCATTTAAAGTTTAGAACAGGGGAATATGAGTCATTAGGCAGTGTATTTAATTTAGTATTGGGGCATTAATATCATTAGGAATTATTGTCTTAAATAATTAGATAAATCTTTTATATGTTTTAAAAATTGTTGAAAAAGCAAATAATTCTATTTTTCTAAATTATAAATATTAGACTCGCTAAAATATGTTTAGGTGTAGATAAATGAGTTATGTAGTTCTAATAAACAAAACCAAGGGAATCAATTTTGGTCAACTCGATTTTGCTGACAGCTTCATGTCAAGGTTCAAGGGTTTGATGTTGAGGAAGGATCCTGAAAATGGTATGATACTGAAACTTCCAAGTAGCAGGAGCAGACAAGGTTCAGCAATTCACATGTTCTTCATGAGATTTCCACTTGACATCGTCTTTCTTGATGATGATAAGAAGGTTGTTGACATGGTTTCCATAAGACCTTGGAAAACTTACACTCCTAAATCTCCCGCAAAATACGTTTTAGAATTGGAAGAAGGTTCAATTAACAACTACAAACTTGAAATTGGTGATGAAATGGATTTCACCCGTGAATGTGTATAAAAAAATATTAGTTGTGTGATAAACAAAAATATAAATAATAAATTATTTTTTTTGGAGGACCACATGAAAGTTGAAATATTTGATTACGGTTCAGATGCAAAGAAATATTACGTTCTTTACAAGGTGACTGGACTAGACCCAGAAGAAGAGGAGAGACTTCAAGGAAATGTTGAAGGTGATGTTGAATTAAAGAATGGTGAAATGTATATTACAACTAAATATGAGGAGAAATATTATCCATTCGGGAGTGAAGCTGCTCAATGCCGTATGGAAGATTTTATTGCAAGGGAAGAGATTGAGATGACAGTTTATTTGACCAGTATTTTAGAAGATGAATAATATCCTGAACAGAATAATATATATAGAACAATTAATTTGTTATTTTATATTGATTGAATCCCTTGTTAAAATTAAACTATAAAAGTAAAAATGAAAGAATCTCCTTCTAACATTAAAGCCCTATTGTTCCGACAGAAAATGCAGATTGCCATGTCTATTTTTAGGGACAAACTGGGAATACACGAATTTGATGCTAGGGACTTTGAGATTGTAAACTTAAAAGTATCAATACCCGATCTTGACCCTTCCTTCAATGATTATCGCATAGTCCATATTAGCGACATACATTTGGGGCAATGGATATCTGCTAAACGTATTGAAGGGGTTGTAAATCTGGTCAATAAACTGAAACCAGACCTTGTTGCCATTACAGGAGATTCTGTTTCATATGTCGTCAATGAACCTGTACTCGATATGTTAAGGTTTCTTAAAAATCTTAAACCAAAGGATGTGACAGTAGCTGTTCTTGGAAACCATGACCATTGGGTAGGAGCAGATGAAATTCGTAAGGTAATGGATGAAAGTAAAATTATAGAACTTGAAAATGATGTTTACACTCTCAGGCGTGGTGATGCCAGGTTGTATATTGCTGGAGTAGACAGTATCACCCTAGAAAAGCAGGATTTAGATGCAGTTTTAAGAAAATTGCCATCTTCTGGTCCTGCTATATTGTTGGCTCATGAACCAGACTTTGCGGATGAAAGTGCTGCAACCGGAAGGTTCAGTCTCCAGCTCTCGGGACATTCTCATGGGGGGCAAATGATTATCCCCGGAATAGGAACTCCTTTCAGAGGTTCTGAATTTAGAAAGTATCCTTTGGGCGAATATCAAGTAGGGAACATGGTCCAATATACTAATAGGGGTCTTGGAACCAATGTTTTTTGGATACGTATAAATTGTCCTCCTGAGATAACCATTATTCGACTTCAAAGTTCATGAAAACATTTTTAAAATTCATAGAATTATAAATAATATAAAATTTATGTCCAATTCTTTGATTTTAAAGTTTAGTGTATTTAACAATAAGAAAACTTAAATAAGATTTGATGGATAGGAATTTTATGAACACAAAAACAAGTAAGATAATACTCTACGTTGCAGGCATATTTCTTCTTATATCTGGAATTTTAGGCATTTTTTTGCCTCAGTTAGGGTTTTCAATTTTTACTTCAGTTATTTGGGCAGTTCTGGGTGTTGTTTTCCTGGCCATTGGCTACGGTACTGGTGTCAGGAAGATAGTCCTCTACGCTTCCGGGGCATTTTTGTTTATAGCAGGGATTGTAGGATTGGTTTTGCCACAATTGCAGATATCAACTTTAAATTCAATTATATGGATACTTTTAGGAGTTTTATTTATTTATATCAGTTACAGTGTTGATTACTAATTGGAATCATTAAACTCGTTTCAAAAAAAAGAAATGATTATATTTATTCTTTCTTTTTAATAGCTTCAATTCCCATCTTTGCAACCTTTCTCACAACAGGGTTTTCATCTTTAACTGCATCTTCAAGTACATTTAAAGCTTTTTTATCGGCTATTGAAGCAAGTCCTATAGCAGCCGCATAACGTACACTTGGTTTTTCATCTTGCATAAGTCGTATAAGTGGGTCAACTGCGCGGGAATCGGCAAAAACAGCAAGTGAAAGTGCAGCTGCTTCCTTAACGTGCCAATCATCATCATTTAAAGTATTTATCAATGGTTCAACCGCTTCAGGATCACCAATTTCTGCTAGAAGTTCGGCAGCATCTTCCCTGACAACCCAACTCTTATCTTGAAGTTCTTTCACTAAGAAATCTATTCTTTTACCTTCTGTCACCCAATCCCTCCTATAAATGGTTTTAAAAAATTTTGTGATAATATACATTACTAATTAGTTTATTGTTTACTATTCATTAGTAATTTTATATTCTCCAGTGAAGAACATATTTATAAGGGTGTTTTGATGTAAAGGGGGAATATTAACCCAGATAAATTAAAGGTTAATAACAATTATGATCTAGATTATTATTAACTCTCTACATTTAAAATAAAATAGACTTTAAATCTTTTGGATGCCTTAAAACTTTTATTCCTCTAATTTCATACAGTTTATTAGTGTTTTGTATGTCAATATCCCTCATATGTATATTAATTAGCCTACCGTCAGTCACAGCACCAAATTGACATGCAGTCTGACATGCACCACATCCTTTGCATTTCAGAAGATTTATTTCTATACCTGGTGTAATTGCATCGTTGGGACATGCAGCAGAGGCATCACATGTTTCACAATTCTGACAGAGATCAAGTTCAAGTTTGGAGGGCAAAACAGTTTCAAGGTCTCCAGATTCTAGATCAACAGGGATTATGAAGGTTTCAACATGTCCCTTTCCGGCTTGAGCAACTGCGTTTGTGATGAGGGTATCTGCAATACCATTCACTATTTTACCAATTGTATTGGAAGTTGTTGGTGAAACAATTAATAAATCATAGGTTCCAAGTGAAAATCTACCTGTCATGGGAAAGCTTGCACGTTGATCATCTTCCAGTATCAATTCTCTGTACTTACCACCAGTTAAATTTTTAACTGATTCAAAGAGGCCATACATTTTAAGAACTTCTTCACCAGCTCCTGAGAGAAGTACTGTAACTTCATGTTCCTTTGAAATTTTAATAAGTATATTCACACTTTCTTGAAGTAGATGTCCCGCTCCTGTAATCCCCCAAGCAATTCTCATATCATTCTCCACGAATATTTTTTAACAAATAAAATTTTTATAAAAGAAAAAGTTAGAAGTCCACATAATTGTAGGCTTCGTCTTCTTTGAATGCATAATACACTTTATTGTGCTGTTTTATGAACTCTGCAACTTCATCTTTAATATTTTCCCCGTCTACTGCAACTCTTTTAATATATGCTGCAATTTCTGACATGTGCGATTCTTTTAATCCCCGTCTGGTTATTTCTTGTGTTCCAATCCGGATACCTGAAGGGTCATCGGATCGGTTAACATCGTCCCATGGGAATAAATTTTTGTTTAAAATAATGTTATTGCTTTCAAAGTCTTTTGCTAGTTTAGATGCTTTTCCAATATTGGAAACATCTATTGCTATCTGATGAGACTCTGTGAAACCTTGATCTTCACATAACACATTAAATCCAAGTTCATAAAGTTCTTGTGCCAAAGTCTTTGCATTTTTAATTATCTGTTTTGCATATGCACTTCCAAATTCAAGCATCTCAGATGTTGCTATACCTAATGCTGCGAGGTGATGGAGATGATGATTGCTTACAACACCAGGGAAAACTGCATCATCAATTTTCTTTGATATATCATCTTTACAGAGTATAATTCCTCCCTGAGGTCCTGGGAATGTTTTATGGGTACTTCCGACTAACAAATCTGCCCCTTCTCTAAGAGGATCCTGGAAGCATCCTCCTGCGATTAAACCTAATACATGAGCACCATCGTACATTACCTTTGCACCTACTTCATCAGCTGCTTCTCTTGCATCTTTAACAGGATGTGGAAAAAGGAAAAGACTACCTCCTAAGAGTACGATTTTTGGTTTTTTCTCAAGTATATCTTTTTTCATAGCATCAGCATCAATATTCATTTTTGTTTCATCGAATGGATGTGGAGCTACTTTCAATCCCCTTATACCTGCAGCACTGACACTTGCGTGACTTATATGTCCGCCAACTGGTACCTCAAGTGCCATCATTGAATCTCCATGTTTTGCAAGCGCAAAAAATGAAGCCATGTTTGCGACCACGCCAGATATTGGCTGAACATTGGCGTGTTCTGCTTTAAAGATCTTTTTAGAGAGTTCTACCGTAATATCTTCTATTTGGTCTACATATTTGCATCCCTCATAGAGCCTACATCCTGAAAGGCCTTCTGCATATCTGTGGGAGAGATCTGAAGCCAGGGCTTCCCTTACACTTGTACTTGTTATGTTTTCACTTGCTATAAGATTTATACTATTTTCCATCCAATTATGGTGCTCTTTTGTTATTTCTTTAATTTTAAGAGCATATTTCTCGTTTTCAAACATTAATTATCCTCCAAATAAACGTAAATTATCATAGGGTGTAATGATTTTATGTATAAAATGAATCAGTATAAATACTTTCAAAAAGCTGATTGATAAATCTTCAAAAAAAGAAAGATAAAATTTAAGGTGTGACTTTTTGATTACGTTTGAAAAATGTTTTAGTTTTCATTTCACTTAAATTAGCAAGGATTCTTTCAAGATCTCCTGCAGGAATTGTTACCATCACATCTTCTGGTTTCAAATTCATATTATTACGTGAACCAATATCTCCAAATCCGTACGTCACTTTACCTGTTAAGTATGGTACTGATGCCATTGAACTGCATATGGGTCCAGAATCTGCACCTAAACCATGAGATCCAGAATCATAGGCATTGGCGTGAAGTATCATCATAGCCTGTTCTGAATTGCATATAACGAATACAAGATCAGGTTCAAAATCTGCCTTATTTAATGGTGAAAATATTACAGCATCAAATATTCCCGCTTCAATTGGTATGTTGTTCTGCCATGATCTTTGAACGGCAGAAATACTTTTATATACTCCTGCGGGTACTAGAAATGCACCACTTTGCATGTTTTTGGGTAATTCCTTCCTATCCTTCATACCAGAGTACCTCATACCGCCCATACATTCTTCTTGTTCTACTGTAGAATAGAAGATCTCACCGTTTGCTGCTTTATCAAGCTTGGTACAGAACCTTGATTTACCTTCTTCCTTCTTGATATTTTTTGGTTCTCGTACAGACCATTTTATTGCTACGGGTTCTCTTTCAAGCTTTAATATTTCCTTTAATTTTTCACCCATTTTTTGATACAAATTTTTCACCCTCTAATTATTTAGTGGTTAGGTTTTGGTATTAAATTTTTATATAATTTTTTTAAAAGCTTCAGAAAACATTTAATTATATAATCTTGATCTTCGATTTAAATTATAAAAACTGTTAATACGATTCTTTGAATTAATAGTCTTCATTTTAAAAAAATTTCTTGTAAATTAAATTGAAGTAAATGCATTAAAAATTTAGAATAATTTATAAAATAATCAGAAAATAAAAAAAAATATTGGAAAAGGGATTTAACCCTTATTTCCCACTGTTCATTGCTGCTTCAATTTGAGCAAATATCTGGCTGGTTTTGAAGTGTGCTTGGTCTAGTGCTCCAGATGGGCATGCTGCAACACATGTTCCACATCCTTTACAAAGGGCAATGTTTACGTGTGCTTGTTCATCTATCCTTTCAATTGCACCGTATGGGCAGAGTTCAATACATACTTCGCATCCACCACAGACATCTTCGTCAACACTTGCAATGATAGGTTCAATATCCACTTCACCCTTTATCATTGGTATTGCTGCTCTTGCTGCTGCACCTGATGCCTGTGCAACTGCGTCAGGAATATCTTTTGGTCCTTGTGCAACACCTGCAAGGAAAATACCCTCTGTTAATGTATCAACAGGCCTTAGTTTAGGGTGGGCTTCCATTAAGAAACCGTCTGCACTTTTTGACAGAGCTAAAGTCTGTCTAAGTTCTTCTGCACCTTCAGGTGGCTGTAAACCCACAGATAATACAACCATGTCGTAATCGTATTCTGTGACTTTTCCAAGTAGGGTATCTTCTGACCTTACGGTTAGGGTCTGGTCAGGGTTTTCCAGGACTGTTGCTGGTCGACCTCTGATGAATCTGATACCATACTTCTCCTGTGAACGTTTGTAGAATTCTTCGAATCCTTTACCGAATGCTCTTATATCCATGTAATAAATGGTGATATCGGTGTCTGGTTCGTGTTCTAGGATGAGTTGCGCGTTTTTCATTGCATACATACAACAGACTCTTGAACAGTATGGTTTGTCTATCTGTTCGTCCCTTGATCCAACACACTGGATGAATGCCACACTTTTCGGTACTTCACCATCTGATGGTTTTACAACGTGACCTTGGGTAGGTCCGGAGGCGTTTATGTATCTCTCCAGTTCAAGCCCTGTGATAACGTTTTCAGCTGTTTCGTATGCCCATTCTTTTTTCTCTGTTGGGTCGTATGGATCGTAACCTGTTGCTACTATAATGGTACCTACTTCGAGTTCAATCTTTTCTGGTTCCTGATCATGCTTTATTGCCATGTTACCACAGACTTGGTCGCATAATTTACATTCTATACAGTAGTCCTTGTCTATTGTAGAACATAATGGAACTGCCTGAGGGAATGGTATGTAAGTTGCTTTGACCATACCAACGCCTTCATCAAAGTAGTTTGGTATTTCTATTGGGCAAACTTCGGCACAGCTTCCACAACCAGTACATAACTTTTCATCTATGAAACGTGGTTTCTTTTCAACTTCAACTTTAAAATTACCTATGTAACCGTCAACTTTCTTAACTTCTGCATAGGAAATAAGTTCGATATTTTCGTGTTTTCCACAGTCAACCATTTTAGGTGCTAGAATACACATTGAACAATCCATTGTTGGGAAAGTTTTGTCAAGCTGGGACATCCTTCCACCTATTGTAGGCTGTTTTTCTACTAGGTAAGTTTGGAATCCCATATCAGCTAGATCTAATGATGCCTGAATTCCTGCTACTCCTCCACCAATAACCAGGGCTTTGTTGTCCACTGAAACTGTCTCAGATATGAGTGGTTCTAGTAATCTGGCTTTAGCTACTGCCATTCTTACAAGGTCCTTTGCCTTTTCTGTGGCTGCTTCTGGTTCGTTTTGGTGAACCCATGAATCGTGTTCCCTTATGTTTGCGAATTCAAAGAGGTATGGGTTTAGTCCTGCTTCTTTAACGGCTCTTCTGAATGTTGGTTCGTGGAGCCTTGGTGAACATGCTGCTACTACCACTCTGTTTAAACCCTTTTCTTTGATGTCCTTCTGGATCATTTCTTGTCCTGGGTCTGAACAGAAGTATTTGTACTGTTCTGATACAACAACGTTTGGAAGTGTTGCTGCATAATCTTTTACTGAGTCGATATCAATTACGCCGCCAATGTTTATACCACAATGACATATGTATACACCGACTTTTGGTTCTTCGGTTGTTTCTTGCTTTTTTTCTTCTGCCAATTAGATCACCTATTCCATAAATCTATGATAGATTATCTTATCCTTAATGTGTAGGGTCTATCAACTTAATAAATAAAGTTTTCTATTTATTTTTTTATACAAAGTATATAAGGAAGCATATTTTTAAACTCATTAAATTTCTGATAGTTCTCAACGTAGTTATTTTATTTGTATAATCTTATCGTCGGTAGAAAATATTTCTATAAACATGATTGGAAGTGTGTTTATTATGTTAAATCTTAATCTGAAATATATAAATACTCTTAATTTTAACTCATTTTAAACAATTATTTTAGTATTATATGCACTAATTAAATTTTTTTAAGGGTTTCAACAGATAAGATATTGATTTAAATATTTAATAAAAATATTCTATTCAATCTCACTAATAAATATTCTAAATAGAACTTATTATCGCTATTAATTAAAATTCTTACTATTTAACAGATTTAAAAGGGTTTAAAGATGATTATTTTCAACTTAACAAATATTATGAAAAAAGTAGTAAAATCCATTTAAAATATAAAAAAAAGAGATTCAAGGAAATTAATCAGAAATTCCCTCTGTTATTACTTTGAAAACAGCTTCTCCTTCTGGTAAGTGAGGACTGTCCACAAGTCGTGCAATTCTTTTACCTGCAAGTCCCTTTTTGAGCCATAACCTGTATGTTGCTGCATGACCAAGTACATGCCCGCCTATGGCTTTGGTTGGACTTCCAAAGAATGCATCTGGTTTTGACTGGACTTGGTTTGTNNCGGAAGTGTGCTGTAAGAGAATCTACTATTAGTAATTTGATATTAGTACCATTTTGTATGAGTTCGTTGACTTTGTCTGCCATTAGTATCTGATGACTAGAATTGAAGGCTCTTGCAATGTGTATTTTAGTGAGAACCTCTTCTACATCTAGTCCCAAACCATCAGCGATTTGTTTTATCCTTTCAGGTCTAAAAGTATTTTCAGTATCAATGAAAACACAGTCTCCGGATAAACCACCTTTTTCTGGAGGCAACTGGACCGTAACTGCAAGTTCGTGTGATATCTGACTCTTTCCGGATCCGAATTCACCAAATACTTCGGTAATTGATTGTGTTTCAATTCCTCCACCTATGAGTTCGTCAAGGCCGCTACTTCCTGTTGTTATTCTTCCAACGTCCTTTCTCCTCTCCATAACATCCAGTGCCGTTTCAAAATCTATCTGTTCTGATTTTCTCGCGGCTTCAATAACCTTTTCAGCAACACCCTCACCTATTTCAGCTTTAACACTCAATTCTTTTGATGTTGCTGTAGCCAGTCTCATCATATCTGCAAAACCAGCATCTCTTAATTTCTGGGCAGTTTTTTCTCCCACATTTGGCAATTCTTCAAGTTCCACCATTTTAATCTCCCTTCAACTGTTTGTTAATTCAAATTATTATTAAGTCCTGTGCACCGATTAAAAATATTATTTTTAAATAATATCCAAAGAGTTCAGTGATAAATCATTAATCCATAAAGCTTTTGAGAAATATTCACATAATTTTTAGGATTAATACAACTTTTGCAAAGACACTATTTAAAGATTGATCAGTTAACATCAATTCAATAATTTTGTATCATAAACTTTTTATTATCTTTATATTTTATCTGAATTATTAATATCAATCACAGCTTAATTTCAACGAGTTTTTTAGCGTTAAGTCGTATTTCTTCATTGTATTCGTCGAAACTGGCATCTGCAATAACAGTTATCTCGTGACCCACAAGATCTGAAACCTTATCTTCTAAGGATCCTTCATCACCAGTTTTTTGAATTACTTCTATTATTCCCTTCATTTTCATTCCAATAAGTTCTTCTGCGGCTGTTCTGAAAAATGTCACTCGCATTGTACCGGTATCGTCTTCAATGACACATGGAATTATCAAAAGGTAGTTGGGTTCTTCAATCTCTTCTCCGCAAATATCGCAGATGTATGTATTATCAACTAAGCTAACCCTTTTGTTACAATTTGGGCACATTTCATAGAGTATCCTGTTTCCATAGGCTTCCACAATTTGTCCTGTTACCTTTATATTTCTGTCCTCTTCTTCTATATCATCAATTTTCTTGGTTTTGTAGATCATTTCTTTTATATCCTCGTAGGATGGGAGTTTTGCAGTTTCTTCATCTGTTGCTTTGGTTAAGTTGGTATTTCTCCCAACACTTATTTCTATTTTATCTTCACGCGAGTTTATACGGGGATTTTCAATTTTTATGGCATCACCCACATTTAAAGGAGTTTCTGTTTTTTCATCCCAGAATGAAGCTCTGATCACTCCGGTGCCATCGGCAATTTCCACAGTTCTAACTACACCTTTTGTTCCATCTTTTCTCTGAAACTCGTTTGGATCATAAATGTTAATAACCCTTCCAACCATTCTTACGTTATTTTCACCTTCATTCAATTCGCTTATGGTCTTGTTGGAGTAGATGGCGTCTTCTATTTCATCTATTGATGGTATGTTTATCATTTCATCAGCACTGGGCTTGACAATTCTTGCAGTTCTTCCAATACTGAGGTCCATGTTGTAGTTTCCAAGACGAGTTCTTGCATTTTCTAATTTTATCGGATCACCTATGTTAAATGCCAGCTCTGCCTTGTCATCCCAGAAAGATGTGCGAATTATTCCTGTACCATCACCAATTTCAACTGTTCTGACTTTGCCTGTAGTTCCATCATCTCTGCTGAATTCGCTTGGTTCGTAGACATTTACAATTCTTCCTACTACATCAATTTCTTCGCCTTCATCATCCATTTGATGTATATCGGAAATTTTAAGGGGTTTGAGGTATTTACCACATTCTTGGAGTTGTTTCTTTAATTTACTGTCTATTTCAGGATTTATAATTATCTTGGTGTTCCAGTTGGTATTTATCCTGTAATCGGTTCCAGAGTACTCATCGAATTCAATGTTTCCACCTATGATCTTAATGATATCACCCTTTTTTAAATCCATATTGGCGTCCTCGTTCCACAGGGTTATCCTTATGGACCCGGTGTCGTCTTCCATTTCAAGGGACCTTACCTGTCCAGTGCTTTGATCATCTCTCATGAACGTAATTGCATCGTATATTTTACAAATAACACCTATAACCGTAACATCACGCATTTCATGCGCATCTCCAATTTTTTGTATAGTTTCTGTGTATTCTGGAAGGTCAAATTCACCCTTCATTATCCTACCTACCCATGAATGGGTCAAGGATACTTCAGCGTTTCTGGTTCTTCCCAAGGCACCTAATATTTTCACAGAATCTCCTTCTTTCAAGTCAAGGTCGTCTACAATATCCGTGTCCCTATTCCAGAGAGTGTACTGTATTTTCCCTGTTTTATCCTGAATTTCCATGGATAAAACTTTTCCTTCCTTGCCATTTTTGTTAAAAGTTCTTGTTTTAGGAATACGTACTATCCTGGC
>PMMV01000068.1 GCA_003162115.1 Methanobacterium sp. | reverse complement strand
TCGAATCTCCTCCGGCCCATTAAGATGTTCTTTTTAGGAATTTTCAATTTTCAGATATTCAAATATGCTTAATTTTAGTAGCGAAAAATATCTAGGTGAGATATCCCTTTATTAAGTTCGTTAATGTAATATATTTTAAGTTTAAGATCTAATCTATAATAAGAGGGCCGGTGGTCTAGGGGTATGATACCTCGCTCACACCGAGGTGATCAGGAGTTCGAATCTCCTCCGGCCCATTTATTAATTATTTACTTTAATTTAAATCAGGTATGACCATGATCTTGGCATAAGATGATTGCAAAATTAAATTCTAGTCCAAACAATTTTTTTTAAATCTACTTAAGATTTTGAATAATTAAAAAAATAAGATTAAATAATTTTAATACGTTGCTCAAAGGAGTATAATTAAAATAACGTATATCAGCATTGAAATAAAGAAAACTATAGTACCTTTGGTTAAAGTAACATTAAGATCCTTTTCTGCTGCAAAAACTAGACCATATGCAAGAATGGCAGAAGAAAGTATCTTTGAAACACCAATAAGTGCTGTATTTTTATTAAATATGCCTATAATGTATGTTATTAGTGATGATAATAGCAATACTATAACTATAAGTGCAATTGTATTCTTAAAAATACCTTTTAATTCCGGTAATAGATCACCGTAATTTATACTAGGTCCTGAACTTTTTGTTTTTCCACCTTTGGATAAACTTCTTTTTCCTGAATGAAAAATTGAGGGGACTATCCTGGAATTTGTTGAAGGTACATATTCATCGTTTGTTTCTTCAGTTTGAGGCGTTTCGTAGACGTTCTCTTCTTTTTTTGAGAATTTTTTAGCTATTGCAACTAAACCTTCTTTGTCTATGAGTTTGATATTTCTTCTTCCACCATAGTTTGCAGCGCTTTTGGTGAAGTGAGAGGATGTAACAACAACAATCTTCGATGCCTTAAGGGTCTTGCCAATCATTTCCATTTCCTTTAAAACGTCTAGACCAACCTCCCATTCATCATCATAATTCTTCACGGCAACTACTACTCCCATATCACCTACAACAGTGGATAAGACTCCGTAAATGTCTATTATATGTCGCGATGTTTTAAAGTCTTTGTAAACTTTAAACCCAGATTCCTCCATGACCTTTCCAACGAACTGGACTAACCTATTTTTTTCCAATTATCTCACCTTAAAATACCTAAGGGAATGATATTTTACATTATCTTTATTATCATTATTTAATAAGTATTATTAATTCTTTTCTAATTTAATATACTTAAAATTGTCCCCATCTTCTACTCTTTGCCACGCAATCTTTTTGAATGTTAAGTTATAAATAAATCAATATGAGAATTCTTATTACAAACGACGATGGAGTTAACTCTTCAGGAATAATGGCTGCAAAAAAAGCTGTTGAAGATCTTGGTAAAATTGACGTTGTGGCTCCTGCAACTCAGCAAAGTGGTATTGGGCATGCTCTTACTCTATTTGAACCAATAAGAGTTACTGCAACACATCTTCCAGATGGGAGCGAAGCATTTTCTGTTTCAGGTACTCCAACAGATGCTGTTATAATTGGTATTTATGAGGTAACAGAGAGTAAACCCGATCTAGTGATATCTGGAATTAACATAGGAGAAAACCTTGGAAAATCTGAACTTTCAACATCTGGTACTATAGGCGCAGCAATGGAAGCTGCAGTTCATGGTGTACCTGCAATTGCAGTATCTCTCCAGGTCACTCGTGGTGATATCAAGTTTCATGATGGACATGTAGATGTTGATTTTAGACATACAGCTAAAATATTGAATACTGTTACACACAAGATAATTGATAAGGGATTGCCATCGGGTGTAGATTTCTTAAATCTTAACATACCATCACATCCTTCGAGCGAAAAAATCAAGCTCACACGACTCGGTGAAAGGATGTACAAAATCCATATAAAAAAAAGACTCGATCCAAGGGGCAGACCTTACTACTGGATTGATGGTGATCCAATTGAAAATGATGAATTTGGTACTGATGTATATGTATTAAAAGAAGAGAGGTGTGCAACTATAACTCCAATTTCTCTCGATTGTACATCAAAACTACATATTATGAAGGACTGGCTTGATTAACTATAGAGAATAATATTGAATTAAATAATACTTAATTTGTATTTAGTAAGAATCAATACATTTTCGTTTTGGTCTTATTTTTATGTAGAAAAAAATAATTCAATTTATATTTGGAATAAAATATTGATTTTGATAAAAATTTTTCATATATTATTTTAAAATCAATTAATCAGTAACATTATTTTCTAGTTTTCTATGGAACATATTAATTTATTCCAAAAAAATTGATGAAAACATTATAATTTCAGATTATTTGAATACATTCTCTTACGAATATTATTATTAATCAAATATAAAAAAAATATTTTTTTACAAAGACATACACTTCAAGTGTAAAATTATTTCTTATTCTACAGAAGAAAATATTTTTTTAATCATGCTTTTAATTTGAATTTTAAATATAATTTATAATCATATTGATATATTATGATTTAATAGATATTAATTTAATAAANNTTCAAGTAAAATTTTTTACATTTTTTAACTTTTTTGAAATCATCATTTAAAATATCACCTAAATATCCCTGTTATTTGAACATAAATTTTAGCATTTATATATTATAATTTCTACTGTAGAATAATTTTTTTCTAATTTTAATTAATAAAAATGTAATATATTTCTACTGTAGAATCAAATTTGATTCTCAAGTAATTAAAAGAATATGAATTTAAAAATATTTATTAAAATATACATATAAATTTTCTACTGTATAAAATATTTAGTTAAAATTTAACTACTTTTATTCCTAAAATATCATTTGCACCTTTAAAAACAGCTTCAGCGATTTGTGCACTGCCAACTGAACCAGATGTAGCTGGTAATTTTTTGACAGGGATTAATCCTTTTAATCCTAGCTTAATCTTATTGAAAAAGTCATATGGTGATTCCATTGAACCAATTGAACCTGTTAAAATAACACCTTGGAGTTTTGAATCTGATATGCCTACCAGGCCATATATCTCCATCAATATTGTCATTACCATAGTCTGGAATGCTAGCTCAGCTCGTTTATCCCCTTCTAAATATCGTTTAAGCAGTTCCTCTTTGGCAATTGTGACCTTAGTATTTAAATCAGCTATTTTTACTGCTCCAGCTCCTGAAAAACATTCATTAGCAGTTTTCAATCTGTCGTCTATATCCCTGATCATTTGAAGATCTAATGGACCATGAACTATTCCCATAGCTCCAATACAGGCATCCATTGCACCACGGATCTTTCCATCATTGAGGAGAATGCTTACAGTATTTGAGCTTATATCGGAAACAATCATATTTTTAAAACCAGTTTCCAAAAATGCATTATAACATATGCTTATTTTTTCTGAGCTAGCATGATGGGAATAAGCCGCTTTAAATCGTGGATCAAGACTTTCTGTATTTTTATGAATTCCGGGGATAACAACTGTTGGAATTCCAGACTTTTCGATTTCATCGTAGACTGCTGTTCCACCACCTGTAACCTTACCTGCACCTTCCATAGATAGGATACCTCTATCTTTAATTATTTCTATTGGGGTGATGGCGTTTATACCGTCTCCCATTGCATAAGTTATGGCCATAAGATCAATTGAATTCAGATCTACCCTTTTATTAAGCATTTCAATTGCAGAAACATTGCCTTTTGATAATTCTTCCCGTCCAATTTTGAAGTGTACAGGTTTATCTGTAAGTATAGTAAAGGAAACTCCTGTTGTACCGTGATCCATGCCAACAAAGACCATATTAATCACCATTTTAAATCGATAATAATCTTTTTAAAGCTTATACAGTGTTTGAATTTATTTTAGTTTATATAACATCTGGATCGACAAAAGAAAGAGAAAATTAATTATTTTTGAAGTCCACATAGTTTCCTGAGTTTTGCTCCGACCTTCTCAATTTGTAGATTGGCTTCTATTGCACGTAACCTGGTGAGCATTGGTCTTCCAGCAATGTTTTCAGTGGCCCATTCTTTAGTGAATTCGCCTGTTTGTATTTCTTCAAGGATCTTCTTCATTTCTTCTCTGGTTTCGGATGTAACTATTCGTTTTCTTCTAGCTAGACCACCGTATTCTGCTGTGTTACTTACATCGTTCCACATTCCAGCAAATCCTTTAGCATAAATCAAATCAACTATGAGCTTTAATTCGTGACATGTTTCAAAGTACGCGATTTCTGGCTGATATCCTGCATCTACAAGGGTTTGGAAGCCTGCTGCTATAAGTTCAGTAGCACCCCCACAAAGAACAACCTGTTCACCAAAAAGATCTGTTTCTGTTTCTTCTTTGAATGTTGTTTCAAGAACTCCTGCCCTAGTTAATCCTGATCCTTGCCCCATTGCTAAAGCAATTTGTTTAGCTGTACCTGTGTAGTCTCTTTCAACTGCTACAAGTCCAGGAACTCCGAATCCTTCTTCATAAGTTTTTCTAACCATTGCACCGGGCCCTTTTGGGGCAATCATAGTTATATTAACATTTTCAGGCGGATTTATATATCCGAAATGGATATTGTATCCATGAGAGAATGATATTGTATTTCCTACTTTTAAATGATCCTTTATGGATTCTTCGTATACTTTTCCCTGTATTTCGTCTGGTATGAGAATGTGAATAACATCAGCAACTTCTGAAGCATTTTCAACAGTCATAACGTTTAAACCATCTTCTTTAGCTTTTTTCCAAGAATTACCATCTTTTCTTAGGCCCACAATTACATTTAACCCACTTTCGTGCATATTCCTTGACTGTGCCATTCCTTGACTTCCGTACCCTATAACAGCAACTGTTTTATCTTTTAAAATGTTTAAATCCACATCCTTTTCATAGTACATCTTCATTTTTTCTCCTCCAAATAAACTATAATTTAAAAATCAAAGCTTTTAGTTAAATATCCTATAGGATTAAATTGTCTTAATACCTCTTGAAATTGCGGTTGGGCCGGTTCTTGCGATTTCTTTAATTCCAAAGGTTGTAACAAGATCTATAAGGGCTTCTATTTTTTCAGGTGGTCCAGTTATTTCTATAGTAAGGGTTTCCGGACTCACATCAATTATTCTTCCACGGAATATATTGGCATACTGTATAACCTCAGACCTGACTTTTTCGGTCGCAGTGTGTACCTTGATAAGACACAATTCCCTTTTTACGGTTTTTTCAGGCTCTAGATCTCTAACCTTAATAACGTCTATAAGTTTATTTAGCTGTTTGGTAATTTGTTCCAAGACTTTTTCATCACCTTTAGCTATTATAGTCATCCTTGCAAGGTTTTCTTGTTCGGATGTGCCTACTGTTATGTTTTCAATGTTAAAACCTCTTCTAGTGAAAAGGCCAGCAACTCTCTGTAGTACGCCGGGTTTGTTAAGGACTAAAGCGCTTATAATATGAGTTCTGCTGTCATCCAATTTAATCACCACTCTTCTCTTTCCCAATTGGTTTGTAAAGGATTTCTCCTGGTGTTTCTCTTTCGACTTTGTACTCTCCAATAATTTCTGTCAGTCCGCATCCTGGTGGTACCATTGGAAGGATCTCTTCAGGATCTATTATAACGTCAATAAGGTAAGGTTCTCCTGATAAGATGGCTTTTTCTACTGTTTCTCGCATTTCTCCAGGTTCTTCTACCCTTTCCGCACTAACACCAAATGATTCTGCTAGTTTCACGAAGTCCGGACTTTGTCCTAGATCCGTGTGTGACATTCTCTTATCGTAAAATAATTTCTGCCACTGAGAAACCATACCAAGGCGTCTATTATCTAATACACAGATTACTACCGGTATTTCATATTCTTTTATGGTGGCAAGGTCCTGACAAACCATCAAAAATCCCCCATCACCGCAAACTGCAATGACATCACTATCTGGCATTGCAATTTTAGCACCCATAGCNNGCTTCTGATAACTCTTTAATAACTTGTTGTGGTTTTAATGGAATCTCATCATATGACAATCGGGGAATGCATGTATGTTTGAATTTTAAAACATGTTTAAGCCATTCATTTTCGGTTTTATTTATATTTTTAACCTTTTCGACTACATCTATTAGATTTTTGAGAATAATTTTGGCATCACCAACAATTGGAATGTCAACATCCACGTTTTTACCTATCTCGGCTGGATCAACATCTATATGGATTATTTTAGCATTTTTGGCAAATTCACTAATTAAACCAGTTGTACGATCTGAAAATCTACAACCTATTGCTATGAGGCAGTCACATTCATCAACAATTAAATTTGAAACCTTACGGCCGTGCATGCCTAACATTCCAAGAGATAAAGGGTTATCTTCCGGGAATGAACCTTTTCCCATCAACGTAGTAGTTACAGGTGCTTCTATAATATCTGAAAGTCTTAAAAGCTCTTCAGATGAATCAGATAATATAATCCCTCCACCAGCTAGTATAACTGGTTTTTTTGAATTCAATATCATTTTTGCAGCTTTTTTAACCTGTAGTGGATGTCCTTTTTTTGTTGGTTTGTATCCAGGCAGTTCGAGGTCTTTGGAGAGTTCATATTCGAATTCTTCCTCCTGAACATCCTTTGGAAGGTCTAAAACAACTGGTCCGGCCCTACCAGTTCCTGCAATGTAAAATGCAGATTTTATCATTCCAGGTATTTCTTCAGCTTTCATAGCCTGGAAGTTGTGCTTGGTAATAGGCATTGTTATGCCAATGGTGTCAACCTCCTGAAATGCATCGTTACCAATTAAATCTGTTGATACTTGTCCTGCAATAGCTACTATTGGTGAAGAATCCATATATGCAGTTGCAATTCCAGTTATAAGATTAGTTGCTCCGGGTCCTGAAGTTCCTATACAAACACCTACCCTTCCAGAAGCCCTTGCAAATCCGTCTGCTGCGTGAGCTGCACATTGTTCATGTCTTACCAGTATATGTCTAATGTTGGAATCGTATATTACGTCGTATAATGGGAGTAGAACTCCTCCAGGATATCCGAAAACTGTGTCTACTCCTTGATCTTTGAGTGATTTGATTATGGCTTCGCCACCCTTCATAAAAACACCTTATTTNNGTAGATGTATATATTATCTTTTATTACAAATTGAATGAGAAAGTTTCATAATAAAATTAGTGATTTATTTTGGATAGTAATATGAATCATTCTAAACTTGAATAAAACGTTCATAAATTATTAATAATAACTATTCAGGTTGTATCTTTTTATAAATCATTTATAATATGATTAAGCATTATTTAGGTCACAAAACCATATATTTACTTTTAAAAAATATAACTTAAATTCCATTTTGAATGTTATGATTCTAAAAATTTCTGTTATAATACAAATTATAAATTAGTTCCAATCATTTTTTATAAGTGAGGGAGTTATAAATTTAGATTAAGGAGGAGTAATATGAAGATTCTTGTAGTAGGAACAGGAGCAAGAGAACACGCAATTTGTAATGCAGTGAAAGACGCTGAATTATACTCTATAATGAGCAATAAAAATCCTGGGATATCCAGAATATCTAAATTCCAGATATCAAGTGAAAAAGACCTAAAAGGGGTCAAGAAATTTGCTTTGGATAATAAAATTGATATAGCAATAATTGGGCCTGAAGCACCTCTTGAAATGGGGATCGTTGACGAGCTTCAGAAAGCAGGAATAGGATGTGTTGGACCAACCAAGGCAGCAGCCAGAATAGAAACTGACAAAGCATTTATGAGGGACCTTTTTGAGAATCACAATATTGATGGATCCATTGTTTACAAAGTATTTGATAATATTAAAGATACAGCAGATTTTATTGATGAATTTGGCCAGGATCTAGTTGTTAAGCCAGTAGGACTCACAGGTGGAAAAGGAGTTAAAATTGTTGGAGAACATCTTGAAGATGGTGAAGCAGCTAAAAAATATGCGAAAGACATAATTGAAAATAAAATCAGCGGATATGGTCAGGTAGTTATTGAAGAAAAATTAATAGGGGAAGAATTCACTGTACAAGCTTTTGTAGATGGTGATAAAATTGTGCCAATGCCAGCTGCACAGGATCATCCGCACGCTTATGAAGGAGATCAAGGACCTATAACTGGAGGAATGGGATCATATTCAGATAAAGATGGGTTACTTCCATTTTTGGATAAAAAAAGTTATAACCAATCAGTTAAAATAATGCAAGATACAATTAAAGCAGTGAAAAATGAAGTAGAACCGTATAAGGGTATTCTCTATGGTCAGTTTATGCTCTGTAAAGAAGGACCCAAACTAGTTGAATATAATGCAAGATTTGGAGATCCCGAGGCAATGAACGTTTTGCCTCTACTGGAAACAGATTTTGTTGATCTTTGTCAGGGGATAGTAGATGGAAACCTTAAACGTGCTAATTTTGAGAGTAAAGCTACTGTATGTAAGTATATAGTACCTAAAGGATACCCTGAATCAGGACAAGCTGGTCAAATACTTGATGTGAACGAATCTAAAATAAATGAAGAATCTGGACTTGTATACTACGCAGCAGTCAATCAGAAGGATAACAGAATATACACATCTTCATCAAGGGCTTTAGGATTAGTCGGTATAGGTGATAGTATAGCTGATGCTGAAGAGATATGTGAAAATGTTACTAAATACGTTAAGGGAGAAGTTTATCATAGAAGAGATGTTGGTACAGCAGATCTGATCCAGAAGAGAATAAAACACATGGAAACAATTAGAAATTAAAGATAAATTTATTATTATTTCAATTGTTTAAATTCAATAAGGCTCTAAATGCGATATTTATATTTCTAATAAAGAGGCCTTAATTTTTTTATAGTTATTTATAACTTAAATTATCAGAAAATGAATTGTTAAGTTACATAAACCGTTTTTCATTGAGTGATTTTTATAGTTCAACTATAGGGATCAGTATAGTTAAATTTAAGTAATGTTGAAATGAGATAATTTAATTCTTAGAAAGAACATCAGTTTTTTGGGAGATATGTAATGAAACATCTTTTATCGGTAACCGATGCAAAACAAGACATATTCGAATTATTAAAACTAGCAGCGTATTTTAAAGAGTATCCAGTAGTTAAAAAACCCCTGAAGAACAAAACACTTGCAATGATATTTGAAAAAGCTTCAACAAGGACGAGAATATCATTTGAAGTAGCGATGTATCACCTTGGAGGTAGTCCCCTTTACTTATCTGCATCTGATATGCAATTAGGCCGGGGGGAGATCATTGAAGACACAGCAAAGGTAATGTCCCGTTACGTTGACGGGGTTATGATAAGGGCTAAAGAACATCAAGAAGTACAAAAATTTGCTGAAAATTCAGATGTACCTGTTATTAATGGTTTAACGAATAAGGAGCATCCATGCCAAGCAATAACAGACATATTCACTATATATGAACATAAAAAAAGTTATAACTTAAAAATGGCATATTTAGGCGATGGAAACAATGTTTGCAATTCTCTTTTACTTGCATGTGCTTTGATTGGTATGGATATGACTGTTGTATGTCCTTCGGGATACGAACCTGACTTAGAAATATTTGAAGAGGCACAGATGTTCGCTGAAGAAACTGGTTCAAATATACAAATTACCAGCAATGTTTTAGAGGGAATTAAAGATGCTGATGTTATTTATACTGATGTTTGGGTAAGTATGGGTGATGAAGACGAAAAATTACAACGTATGATAGATTTAAATGATTATCAAGTCAACATGGAACTTTTGAGCCATACTAAACCAGACACAATTGTTATGCATTGCCTTCCAGCTATAAGGGGGCAAGAAATAACTGATGAAGTTATGAAAAGTTCTCAGTCAGTTATATGGGATCAAGCAGAAAACAGGATGCATGTTCAAGCTGCAATACTATCAACACTTTTAAAAAATGACGAATAAACCTTTAAATGCTTTAATTCTATCATTCATAAAAAAAAATAAATCACTTAATTCTACATTGAGTCCGGAGCTTCAATTCCCATAAGTTTAAGACAGTTTCGGATAGTTATACGGGATTTATCAACTACTGATAGTCTTAAATCCTCTTTTTCTGAACCAATTACCGGGACTGATTTGTAGAACTTGTTAAATGCCCCCGCAAGATCCTGGGAATACTGTGCAATATTGTGAACTCTATTTATCCTTGCAGAATCTTCTATAATCGAAGAAAATTTAGAGATAATCTTTACAAGCTCAATTTCAAAGGGATGTTCAAGGATCCAATCGTTAATCTTGATTTTTTCCTTTTTATTATAACCTGCCTTCTCTAAAAGTTTACAAGCTCGTGCGTGTGAGTATTGTATAGATGCACAACCCCTTTCAAAGCTCAAAGCTTCATCCCATTTAAAAACTATATGTTTTTCTGGAGATAATCTGGCTATGTAATACCTAATTGCACCTATACCTACTTGTTCGGCTATTTTCGAACGTTTGGAATATTCAAGGTCTGTTCTTCTTTTTTCAATTTCTTGCATGGCTCTTTCAATAGCTTCTTCCATAAGATCATCAACACTTATAAAAACACCACGTCTAGTGGACATAGAACCTTCTGGCAGGGTTATGAACTCATAAAATATTACTTCTGGAGTTTTGATACCTAGAAGCTCAAGTGGTATTTTCAACTGCTCTATTGCAAGCTTGTGATCAGAACCTAAAATATCAATTGAACGATCTGAATTTTCAGATTTTTCAACATGGTATGCCAAGTCCCTAGTGGAGTATAATGAGGTTCCATCTGATCGTATGAGTATGAGTTCTTTCTCAATTCCATACTCATTCAAGTCCATGTATACCACTTCATTCTTCTGTGTGTATCCATCCAAAGATTTCAATATCTGAGCTACACTACCGTTTTTAATAAACCGGCTCTCCCATATAAATGCATCATGCATCACATTGAGTTTATCACATGTGATTGATATACCCTCAAGACACTTTTTAACAACATCTTCAAAGAGTTCTTCAAGTTCTTTATCTTCACCCTTTTCATATCGTTTTAGTATTGCACTGATCTCAGACTTGAGATCCGGATTGGCACGAAGTTCCTCATTTACTTGAAAATAAAGTTTTCCAATTTCGTGGTCTGGTTTTCCTTCTGGATCAATTTTGTATTCAAGATTATAAATTCCCCATACAATCATCGCAATCTGTCTTCCCATATCATTAACATAATACTGTGTTTCAACTTTGTATCCAGCGTATTTTAATACGCGTGCCAGAGAATCACCGATTATAGAATTTCTAATATGACCTATGTGAAGAGGTCCATTAGGATTAGCTGAAGTGTGTTCTAGAATTATTTTGCTATTTTTATCTTCAAGTTTTCCATAATCTTCTTTAACGGAATTTAAAACAGTTTTTGAGAATTTATCATAATTAACAAAGAAATTGATGTAAGGACCTTTACTATCTACCTTTTTGAAAATCTTTGATATCTCTATTACCTCGAGAATATCATTAGTAATATCCATTGGGGGTCTTTTAAGATTTTTCGCAAGTTGAAATGAAACTGAACTTGCAAGATCACCTAAATTAGGATTTGGAGGTTCTTCAATCTTTATACCTTCTGGAACTTCCCAGCCTAGTGTAGAGATAGCATTTTCAAGCGATTTAATCGATTCTGATATTAAAGTTCTGTACATATAATTCACCATATCCTGATCAATATAATATTCTGATTACTAGTTATTTTTTTTCAAATCCTTTAAAAATAAAAAAATAGTTGCATTTAAGAAATTAATCCTAAATACAAGTTAAAATTTAATTTATTATAATCCTCTTATCCATAGCGTTATATAACCCACTTTTGGGATCACGAATGGAGTATTGCCAATGGTTACAACCTTAGCTTCTACCTGGTCATGATAAACTGGTGCAGGGTCCTGTACCGGATTATTATCTCCCTTAGTTATATAATATGGTGTTCCATTTGCTGAGGTACCAGTGGCAATTATTCGATGTATAACTGGTTCAGGGAACCAAGTGGCATTATAGATTACTATATCACCAATTTTCAGATCGTCAGGGTTTATTTCATTTATACCTAGAAAATCTGTTTTTTCAATAACTACAACGTCTCCTCTATAAAAAACAGGTTCCATACTACCTGATACCACCACATTCATATGTTGGGCTAAAATTATTCCTATGACTATTATCGCCACGTAACTAATTATTTCACGGCTATTTGACATTAAATTCACTCCTATCTTAAAACTGCTCCCTCGTCAGCTGATGTGACAAGTTTCATGTATCTTGCAAGCGATCCTTTCACTTTACGTTCTGGTTTAATTGCGTTTTTAATTCTTTTTTCAATCTCTTCATCAGATAGTTTGAGTTCCAGAATTCTGTTAGAAATATCTATTTTAATGATATCTCCATTATTAACAGCTGCTATTGGGCCTCCGACCATAGCTTCAGGTGAAATATGACCTATACAAGGCCCTCTTGTTCCTCCTGAAAATCTTCCGTCTGTTATAAGTGCGACGGATTTTATTTCCATTCCAGATATGGCAGAAGTGGGGTTCAACATTTCTCTCATACCCGGACCTCCCTTCGGACCTTCATAACGAATAACAACAACGTCTCCCTCAATCACTTCTCCCCTAAAGATTGCTGTGACGCATTCTTCCTCACTGTTGTAAACCTTGGCCGGTCCTTCATGTTTCATCATATCTTGATCAACAGCTCCTTGTTTAATTACAGATCCTTTAGGGGCTAAATTACCTTTTAAAACCGCTATTCCTCCTTGAGTATGAATGGGATCTTCTAGCGGTCTTATTACAGTCTCGTCCAGAACCGATGAATTTGCTATGTTCTCCTTTAAAGACTTGCCAGTGCATGTAAGAACATTCATATTTAATTTACTCTCTAAAACCTTTAAAACACCAGGTATACCTCCGGCTTTGTCAAGATCTAACATGCTATGTAAACCGGATGGACTTATGGAGGTTATATGTGGAATTTTCTTGCTCAGATCGTCGAAAAGGTCAAGATTAACAACAACACCACTATCAACGAGCTCATATGCTATTGCAGGAATATGAAGTGTTGTATTTGATGAGCCTCCAAGTGCCATATCAACTGCTATTGCATTTTCAAAGGCTTTCTGTGTCATTATCTTAGAAGGAGTTATATTTTTATCAATCAGTTCCAATATCTTCTCACCGGATTGGCGTGCAAGCCGGATCTTTTTACTCGCAACTGCATGTGTTGTTGCGCAATATGGTAAACTCATTCCAATGGCTTCTGTTATACAAGCCATTGTATTAGCTGTAAAAAGCCCAGCACAGGAACCCGGCCCGGGACAGGCACATCTTTCGAGTTCGTAAATATCTTCTTCACTCATTTTACCTGATGAAACTGCACCAACAGCTTCATAAACATCTATTAAATCCACTGATTTGCCTTTAAATTCTCCAGGAAGCATTGGTCCGCCTGTAACTACTATGGAAGGTATATCTAACCTTGCGGCGGCCATGAGCATACCTGGAACAATCTTATCACAGGTAGGGATCATTACCAGCCCATCGAATTGGTGGGCCATTGCCATGCTTTCAACAGTATCTGCTACTATTTCCCTTGATGCAAGGGAGTAACGCATACCCTCATGGTTCATTGCAATTCCATCACATATTGCCATGGTATTAAATTCAAATGCTACTCCGCCTGCATTATTTATGCCTGTTTTCACAGCCTCTGCCACACTTTTTAGATGTAAATGACCCGGAACAATTTCTGTAAAGCTATTAGCAATACCGATAAATGGTCTTTCCATATCTTCGTCTGTGACTCCACAAGCCCTTAAAAGGGTTCTGTGGGGTGTTCTGTGCAAACCCTTTTTAATGGTATCACTTCTCATTTTATCACCATGTATAAACTATTTAAAACAAATTTAGAAATTTTAATATGTATTTTTTATTAAATTGTAATCATTTTTGAATATTATATTATATAAGAATTAATAGATCATTTATAATTATCATTTCTATAATTAATTATTCCAGTTTAATATAAATAAGTCCCAAATTATTCTTTAAAATAGTATTTGACACTTAAATATCTTTCTTCAATACTAAATAAATTATTATAAGGTTAAAAAATTTGTTTTATTTTTGAATAGATATGAATTTAATTAGGATTCATTTTGTAATTTCATAAAGTACATAAATACTCTAATTAAATCAATATGAATAGGTGAGTAAATCACACTCTATATTAATGGAGTTATAATCGATAAATATCTTCACATTCTAATTGAAAAAGATGAATACTAACGAATTTTAACGATAAGATAAAGGTGGTATAATGAGAATACTTTTAATTCATTCTGATTATTTGAAATACAAAACGAAGTCTAAAACTAGGATAGCAGAAAAAATAGATAATGATAAGAAAGAAGGAGTATATGAAAACGCTCTTGTAGTCTTCACAGCAGTTGAAAAGGAAGATGAAACTGATATGGATTTGGTGGTTGAGAACGCTGTTAATGAAATTAAAGATGTATATGGTAAAGTAGGCGCAAAAGTCGTAGTCATATACCCATATGCGCATTTAAGTTCATCATTAAGCTCACCTGATGCTGCAAAAAAGGTTCTCACCAATATGGAAGATAGATTAGATGAAATGGAGATAACTGTTAAAAGGGTTCCTTTTGGATGGTACAAATCTTTTGAAGTTTCATGTAAGGGCCATCCACTTTCAGAACTTTCCAGAACCATCACAGCCGGGAAAAAACCAGATGATGTAACTAAAGAAATTAATAAATCTGAATCTGGAAAGTCAGAGTTCTACATACTCCATGAAAGAAAAATTATAAGCACTGAAAAATTTAATTACCAGAAAAACGATCTTGAAAAACTTGTTGATTACGAACTTGGAAGGATGAAATCATCAGGGGAAGAACCTCCGCATGTTAAATTAATGAGAGAGAAGAAATTAGCAGATTATGAGCCCTCTGCTGATATTGGGCATTTAAGATGGTATCCGAAAGGTAGACTTATAAGAGACCTATTATCGGATTATGTTTATAATCTAGTCACGGAAAGAGGAGCCATGCCTGTTGAAACTCCAATTATGTACGATCTCGCAGACGATGCAATTCGGGTACACGCAGAGAAATTTGGAGAACGTCAGTACAGAATGGGCACAAAAAACAAAGAATTAATGCTAAGATACGCTTGTTGCTTTGGAGCTTTCCGAATTCTTTCAGATTCTTTTCTTACTTGGAAAAATCTTCCAATAGGAATATACGAACTCTCTACTTATAGTTTCCGTTTAGAGAAAAAGGGTGAAGTAGTTGGTCTTAAAAGACTCCGTGGATTTACAATGCCCGACCTTCACACTGTATGCGCTAATATAGAACAGGCAATGGAGGAATTCGACAGCCAGATCACCATGTGTAAACAAACTGGTGTTGATCTTGATGTTAATTACGAAGTAATTATAAGGACAACAAAAGAATTTTTAGATGATAATACTGAGTGGGTTTACTCTGCAGCAGATAAAATTGGTAAACCAGTACTACTTGAGATATTACCAGAAAGAAAACATTACTGGATTGCTAAAATGGATTTTGCAGCTATAGATTATCTTGGAAGACCCATTGAAAATCCTACAATACAGATAGATGTTGAAAGTGGTGAGAGATTTGGAATTACCTATATCAATCCTGAAGAAGAGGAAATTAACCCAATTATAATTCATTGCAGTCCTACAGGAAGTATTGAACGAGTCATATGCAGTTTACTCGAGAAAACTGCTATAATCAAAGATAAACCTCCAATGCTTCCAGTCTGGCTTATACCAACACAAGTTAGGATAATACCTATTGCTGAACGTCACTTAGAAAAGACAGAAGAGATTGCCCAGCAATTAAGGGATCAAAATATTAGGGTAGATATTGACGACAGGCATGAAACTGTTGGTAAAAAGATTAGAAATGCAGGTGGTGAATGGGCTCCATACGTTATTGTATTAGGGGATAGGGAACTTGAAGGAGTTCCGATGACCATAAATATCCGCGAATCTAATGAGAAAGTTTCAATGAAAATTGATGATCTTATTGAGAAAATTCATAAAGAGACAGAAGGAATGCCCTTCAGAAAACTCCCATTGCCAGTGAAACTAGCCAATAGAGTTAGTTTCTAAACATATTTTTTTTATATTTTTAATTAATTAAATTATAATAAAAAGAATCAATTCAACTAATATCTATCTTAAATTATTCATTGAAGGATATGTGTTAATCAGAAAAAAATTAATAACTTATATTGATATATTAAATCGTCTCGGAAAATTTCTATAGATAAAAAACCTGGGCATCCTATTTTATAGAATTTAGAAAATTTTTCAGTTATTTTTACATTATCTCTTAAATCTTCTTCTGTTAAAAATTTTACATAAATTTGAATATTTCTTATATTCCCTATCAATTACCTAATCTGACCAAGATATTTTTTTAATTCATAAGCATTATTTAGAAGATCAATCTTTTGGCATATTTTAATTTCACCATTATCATAAGCATAATTGAAATTATCACGTATAGAAATCCAAAGTCTGTTTTCAACTTCACGCAATTTCTCTTTATCAATCATTCACATCAACTTCGGTTATTTATAAATTATATTACATTATTCTAATCATTCACAATTTAAAATTGAATTAAAGCTTTAATATAGAAAAAAGGTTAATTAATTAAATATCTATATAATATTTATAAATTAGTTATAATTTTACATACACTACATTTAAAACAAGATAATCAGAAGTTAAAGAGTTATATTCAAAAATAATTTGCTATTTTAGTTTACATCATAATTTATCCTAAATATAATTATCTGATTAGTTTTACTTATTTCAATATTATTACATAATCAATGCATCCACATTCTGGACAGGTACCCTGTGATTCTACTGGTTCCTCTTTAATATTCCTTCTGGTATTACCTGAACGAAGTCTGTTGTAAGATCCCTCTTCAATTGGCTTAGTATCTCCCTTTAAATCTCTGACGTATCCACATTCTTCACATTTTATACAAATTTTTCCATCGGACATAAAACACCCTAATTAACATTTATGTGATGGTTATCTAATATAATTTTCTAAACATGGTTTTAGTTAGAATATTCAGTATATTGTAGAAATCATTTCATAATTTCTGGTACTATTCGGGACTTAATAATGAAATAATTATTTAATTTTTTTAGAATTGTTGTTTTAATTTATGAAAATATATATATTATAACTTATAAGTTATAATTTAGAACTTATAACAATTATCTATAGGAGGATATATTATGGCAGAGGTAATAGCAATATTGAATCAGAAGGGCGGTTGCGGAAAAACAACAACCGCTGTAAACTTAGCAGCAGCCCTTGCGCTTTATGGTAAACAGGTTTTGGTAGTTGACATGGATCCACAGGGTAATGCTACTACAGGATTTGGAGTAGAAAAAAACGAGGTTACACGTACCATATATTCTGTTTTAACAGGTGAGAATGCCCTTGAAGATGCAATTATAGACACAGAGATTCCAGGACTTGATGTGATTCCAAGTAATATTGCACTTAGCGGAGCTGAGATCGAACTGAGTAAAGAGGTTGGATACCACACCATACTTGATTTTGCAATTGAAAGCATTTCCGAAGACTATGATTACGTTTTCATTGACGTACCTCCTTCATTAGGAATTTTAACTATAAACTGCTTAGTAGCTGCAGATAGTGTCATAATACCAATCCAAGCGGAATTTTATGCATTAGAGGGGATGGCTGATCTTTTAGAGGCTATACAGCTGGTAGAAACCAGACTTAAAAGTCCATCACCAATTAAGGGCATTCTACTAACTCTCTATGATTCTAGAACAAGATTAGGCAGAGACGTCTACAGCAACGTCAAAGAGTATTTTGGAGCAAGTGAGCATATATTTAAAACCACAATTCCACGGAATATAACACTTGCAGAAGCTCCAAGTCATGGTAAACCTTGTATTATTTATGATGAAGAGTCCAGTGGTTCTCAAGCTTACTTGAATCTCGCTAGAGAGATCATAAGCCTTGATACTTTGGAGGACAATAAATGACTACACGGAAAAAAGAAAGTGCACTAGGTAAGGGGCTGGATGCACTTATAAGACCAGATTTCACCGATGAAAAGAAAAAAGAACAAAAATCTAAGATATCAAATGAACCACAAAGAAAAGTCAATGTTAGAGCTGATTTAAAAAAATCAAATAAAAAGAGGGATAATAATAAGACTCTAGAGCATTTAGAGAATAAATCTGAAGATAGAGATATTGAAAGCTCATTAGATCAAACATTGGTTGAAAATGTTATACTAGAAGTTAGAAAAAACCCTCGTATATCACTTTGGTCTGCCAAGTCTGCTGCTGTATTGAGACTTTTAAAGAAAACTAAACCCGAATTCAGCATAAGTAAAGAAGCTTCAGCCCTTATAGAGGAAGCTGTAAAGGATAAATATCCGGAGCTATGGGAAGAGTTTGAAGATAGGGAGATATAATTAAGTTTCATAATAGTTATAAGTTTTAACTTATAACTTATAAGTATAAAATAGGTTCAGTATTTCTTTTTGTAATCTGTCAAATGATAATTCATAAGTAGTGAAACAATTTTTTCTAAAATAAATATTAATTACAACGTGGATTGATAGGATTTATTCAATTTCACAAAAATTTCTGCTCTGTTGGTTATCACACCAATTTTTTTCAGATCTTCAAGATTTTTGAAACAATTATCCTTTTTTCTAGATTCAATTATCCTTCTAGCAGATATTTTACCTATTCCTGGAACCCTCAAAAGTTCTTTATACGAAGCAGAATTAATTTCCACAGGGAAATTATCTTTATTGGAAAGTGCTGCAGAATATTTAGGGTCAATTTCAATGTTCATGTTGCCATTTTCTTCAAAAACTAATTCCTTCATCTTGAAACCATAAGATTTAATCAGATAATCAGCCTGATAAAGTCTTGAAGTTCTTTTAGGATGGGGTTCTTCTCGATTTTCAAAAGGAGTATCTTTCATGGAGTTGAATGGACTGAAATAACTACGTTTAATATCCATTTTTTTGTAAAGCCAATTAACACGTTCTAATATATCCGAATCAGATTCATCTGTAGCGCCAACAATGAATTGTGTTGTTTGACCTGAGGGTGCAAGATTTTCATCCCTTTTCATCAGCCTTTTAATCCACTTCATCCTTCTTAAAATATCTGTATTAAATGTCTTGGTTGTTGTTAACTCTTCAAATGCACCTGGAGTAGCGGCTTCAATATTTACACTCACACGATCCGCAAGACTCATTGCTCTTTTAATAAGATCATAAGATACACCAGGTAAAATTTTTAAATGAATGTATCCTTGATACTCGTGTTCTAGTCTGAGCTTTCTTGCAACTTCAACCATATTCTCCATGGATATATCTACATCCCCTGGAACTCCTGAACTTAAAAATAAACCTTCGACTAATCTGTTGTTATAATAATCAAGAAAAATAGAAGTGAGTTCTTCAGGTGTGAATTCTATCCGGTTAAATTTATGTTTGCTATGGTTAACACAGTAACGACAATCATTTGAACATTTGTTGGTCATTAGGACCTTAAATAAAGGTACACAATCTCCATTTGGGTTAGTGGAATTATATATTCCGGGTATTTTTCCTGATAGGAAGTTGTCTGCATTATAATTCCCATAATTGCATAGATCGTATCTGGCTGAGTCACCCAGAATTTCCATTTTCTTAACTCTATTCATTAATTTCTGTATGACCTTAATATAATTAAAATTTATTGTAAAAATCAAAACATTATAAATATGATCATGCATCATTAATTACTATGAGAGCTGTTATTGCTGGAACAGGAAGCGCTGTAGGGAAAACAACCATTTCAACGGGAATAATGCGGGCGTTGTCCGATGATTATGATGTACAGCCTTTTAAGGCAGGTCCAGATTATATTGATCCAACTTATCATAGTCTTGCTACAGGGAATAATTCTAGAAATTTAGACTCCTTCTTTATGTCAGATAGTCAGATCAGAGAAGGATTTGAAAGGGCAATGAAAATTTCAGGGGCTGATTTTGGAATAGTAGAAGGAGTAAGAGGTCTTTATGAAGGGATTAGTCCGTTAGAAGATGTTGGAAGTACAGCTTCAATTGCGAAAGCTCTAAATGCACCCGTGATTTTAATTTTGAATTCCAGAAGCCTTGTAAAAAGTGCTGCGGCAATTGTTATAGGATTTAAAACCCTTGATCCAAGTATAAAAGTGGAAGGAGTTATATTAAATTTGGTAAAAAATAGGAAGCATTATTTGAAAGCAAAGGAGGCAGTTGAAACACTGGCTAATACGCCGGTTATAGGGGGAATACCCCGTAATATTGCAATACAAGTTGAACAACGTCATTTGGGTCTGGTCCCTGCTGTGGAACGTGAAAGTATTCTTCAATCCATTGAGAAATGGGGTGAAGTGATGGCTGAAAATGTAGATCTGGATATCCTGATTTCTATCATGAAAGATGCTGAAAAATTATCCAACGGAAGAGAGCCTTTATGGTTCGAAGGGAATCGGGAACGTGTTAAAATAGGTGTTGCAATGGATGAAGTCTTTAATTTCTACTATAAAGAAAATCTTGAGGCGATGCAAGCTAATAATGCCGAAATTATCCTATTCAGTCCTCTTCATGATGATGAATTACCCGATGTTGACGGAGTTTATATTGGAGGAGGTTACCCTGAAATATTTGCAGAGAAACTTGAATCCAATGAATCCATGCGCAGATCGCTTTATAAGTATTATAATGAAGGTAATCCTATTTACGCTGAATGTGGTGGTCTTATGTACTTGTCGAAATCCATTAACGGTAGGGATATGTGCAATGTTTTTAAATATCCCTCAAAAATGACAAAAAACGTTCAGGCCTTAAGTTATGTAATATCAAAAGCTCAGAAAGATAATATAATACTTAAACAAGGGGACATATTTCGAGGTCACGAATTTCACTACTCCAAAGTGGATATAGGAAATTCTAAACCCGAATTTGCTTTCAAAATTCTTCGAGGTACTGGAATTTTAGGTTTAGAGGATGGATTGATGGATAAAAATACTATTGCTAGCTATATTCATACTCATATAGCTGCCTGCCCACAATTTGCTTTAAACTTCACTAGAAGTGCTGCTTCAAATGAGAAAAAATAATTTTCATTCAATTAATTTAATTTATTTAATAAAGAAATTCTGGAGGATATCATGCGCATAGCTGTTATAGCAGAAATGGCACCTGCAAAAGCATTTATACCCATAATAAAACAATTAAATGCTGATATCATAGGATTAACACATGGACATGGTGTTAAAGAATTAATGGACCAATACTGCACCGAAATCCATTCAATTGGCCAGAGTAGGGGGCAGGGTGCTCAGAAAAGATCCAATTTAAAAATAGCAACTCTGGTAATGGAAGACATATGGAGAGTCATCCGATCTCTCAGGGGAAAAAATATCGATATTTTATTGACATGTGGGAATGCAGGAGATGTAAGAAAAGGTATATCTGCAGCTAAAATACTCGGAATCCCCAGTTTTCATATTGAACAAGACATATACAATCCAATAGAGATGATAGCGTTTTCTAATATTATTACTGTTCCGTCGGAACATTATAGAAACTATGTTATTGATAAATACGGATTAAACAACGTTTATGTAATAGGTGGTTATCCAATGGCCTCATATGTGAATGATATGTCCATTGAGAATTCAGATACTATTAAGGCTCTTTATGGTATTGATGAATTTGTAGTTCTGGTCTTTGGTGGAGATGTTAAAAGTGTTGATATTCCCAGAATCATCAAGCAAGTTGAAATAATTGATGAGAATGTACTGATCATCCCATTTAGATTCAGTTCAGATTTTGTGAAAAAGTTCGTTTCTTCACCCAAATTGAAGGTTTTAGATGGTTACATTGAACTTCCAAGTCTTATTAACGCATCATCATACATGATTTACGCTGCAGGGATAGGACTCACTATCGAAGCAGGCGTACTTGGAGTTCCGTCGATAAAAATAGAAGGATTTCATAGAACTCACGCAAGTGTAGACCTTGCAAAAGAACTAGGAATTCAAGTTACCCAAATAAATGATATATCAAGATCAGTTGATGAACTAAAAGCCCCAAAAGGAGACTGGTTGGTAAAAAATGGTGAAAATGCAGTTTTAAATGTTATAAATTTGATTGACAGTTTTGATAAATTAAAGTCCAAACCAAGCGGTGTTGGAAGTTTTAAGAAGATATGGAATGCAAGATCCGAATTTAGATAATCTAAACCCCATTTTATAGATCAAACAATTAAATGAATTGTGATCAATGAGCTAAACATTACAGTACTAGATTTAAGTATCTCCAGTTAATAAGAATTTTATGAAATTTGAATATATGGTCCAATATTAAATATTTCATATTAAATCTTTATTATACTTTTAAATATAAATATAGGATTTAAATTAGTTATAAGCATGATTTATTGCCTAATTTATTCCATTTTTCACTATTATACGTTCTCTTTATATAATCCTTTCATACACATATAAAAGCTTAGTCATAAAAATTAAATCAAAAAATACTTATTTGATCATTTGAATAGCAACTTTGGTGATAAAATGGTTGTAAAAATAGGAATCATTAAATGCGGTAATATAGGTACCTCTCCAGTAATTGACTTATTACTTGATGAGAGGGCTGANNGATTTTGTTGTATTCATAAGCCCAAACCCAGGTGCACCAGGCCCTGCTAAAGCAAGAGAATTATTATCTGCTGCAGACGTTCCTGCAATCATTATTGGGGACGCTCCAGGACTAAGATCTAAAGACGAAATGGATGAACAAGGTTTAGGTTACATTATAGTCAAAGCAGACCCTATGATTGGTGCAAGGAGAGAATTCCTTGANNCCAAAAGTTATTATATCAAGAGACAAGGCTGTAGAAGCTGCACAATTTTCCAGCCCTTACGCTAAGGCAAAAGCAATGGCTGCATACGAAATTGCATCCAAAGTTGCTGACATTGATGTCGAGGGATGTTTCATGGTCCGAGACTTTGATAAATACGTTCCAATCGTTGCTTCAGCTCACGAGATGATAGGTGTAGCAGCTAAATTAGCTTCAGAAGCTAGGGATATTGAAAAGGCTAACGACACAGTCGTAAGAACACCTCATGGTGGAAAAGGCCAGACACTAGCTAAATCTGTTTTAATGGAAAAACCACAATAATTTGATACAACGACCTTCGGGTCGTCACTTTTTGTTTTTTTTAGAATTTTATTTTTGAATCGAATTCCTGTTATTTTTAGGTGTATCCATGATTGAAAATCTACTTGAAAGATTTTATGAAGCAGCCAGTATGAATCGATGGAATGATCATATAAGACCAGTTGAGTTGACAGAACTTGATAAACAGGCACATAAAATGGTTATAGCATACGTAATAGCCAAATTCGAAGAGAATGATAGAGAAATTGAAATTAACTGGCAGAAACTTATAGAAGGAGGAATATTTGAATTTCTGCACAGAACCATATTAACAGATATTAAACCTCCAGTTTTTCATAAAATGATGGAAGAAAAGGAAGATGATCTAAATAGTTATGTTCTTGAAAAATTAGAAGAAGATATAAAAGATGTAAGCAAGAACTTCAAAGGAAATTTCGAGAAATATCTGTTTGATCACAAATATGCGAGAATAGAAAAGCGTATACTCAAAGCCGCACATTATATGGCCACTAACTGGGAATTTAAGATCATTTATCATACATCTCCATTTATTTATGGTATTGAAGAGACTAAAGAAGCAATAGCGAATCAGATAGAGGATCATTACGATTTGATAGGTGTTCAAAAATTATCGTTGGAAAAAAAATCCTTTGGATTTATAGATCTTTGTGGACAACTTCGCTTTCAGGAAAGATGGGCACACTCACCTCGAGTTCCCAAAACTTCTGTTCTGGGTCATATGTACATCGTGGCTATAACATCATATATCCTCTCTCTTGAAAACAATCCATGCCCCAAAAGACTTTACAATAATTTTTTTACAGGATTATTCCACGATTTACCAGAAGTACTCACCAAGGACATTATTTCACCGATAAAAACTTCAGTTGAAGGTTTAGAAGGTATTATTAAGGATTACGAAGAAGATCAAATGAAAACTCGTCTTTTGCCATTGTTACCAGGTTCTTGGAGAAATGAGATGAGATACTTCACACAAGATGAATTTGAAAACAAAATTAAAATTAAGGATAAGATCATTAAAGGAATAAGTTTCGAGGAACTTAATATAAACTACAATAATAATGAATTTCACCCACTTGATGGGAAACTTATAAAGGCTTGTGATAAATTAACAGCATTTATTGAAGCAGATTTATCTATTAAACATGGTATTACTTCCAAACATCTCGAAGAAGGAAGAAAAAATATATATGAAGATTTTAAGAGGAAAAAAGTTTCAGGCATTGATTTTGGACGATTATTTAACTATTTCAAGAATAGTTCTTTTAAAACAGCAGATTTTTAAAGTTTTTTTGAATTTATATTTCAATAATTTAAAGTGTTTTTCAACCACACAACTTTTCTCTTCGAGTCTTTTAGATCTTCAGGTTTCAATGCGATTAAATTTTCAACTATTTCAAGTTTGCCTAACATTTTAGCAATCTTACGTGTAGATCGGGGGTTTGAATGTGTGGGAATAATTATTTGTGGTTTTAATTCTTCAATCAAGGTAAATCCTTTGTCAGAGTCGAACATACCCGAAAAAGGGTTTGAAAATTGCATTAATGCTATATCAATTTTTCCAAGGGCTTCTATTTGTTTTATAGTAAGATGATCTTGTCCTATATCTCCCATATGAGCGATTCTAAGTCCATCGACCTCAAAAACATAGATAACATTGTTAGGTGAGTTCCGATTAATAATGTTTCCTCGATGTGAGGATTCGATACTATAAATGTGAACGTCATTAACATCGAAGCTTTCTACCGTTGCAATGGATTTTTTACATTTTTGATTGTCTGTAAATTTTGGATCAATATGGTCGGAATGTGTATGGGTAACTGTTATAGCATCAGGGTTCAGATCAAGCTCTTCTGGAGTGGGCATTAAAGTAGGATCTGCAACCACGGTGGTCCCCTCACTTGATATTATAATAAACGAATTGGTAGGTGTTAAACTAGATTTACTCACTGTTTGAATTATGGTCTTTCCAGTATAATTCTTTATTTGAGGTACTTTCCTAATGCTCTCTTTATCAATTACTGAGTTAATCAAAAATGGGGCGATTAATTTCATTATATCCACCTTTAAACTCCTAAAATCTTTTAATCGATGAATTTTTTTGCAAATAAATCAAATATCTCGCCATATTTTTCATCATCAACATCCTTAGCAAGGAGCCTCATTTGTCCTAAAAATTGCATTCCCTGGCTATCTAAATATTCACGCATTTGAATGGTTGCCTTTTGGGACCTTTTGCCCCCCGAAGTGACGAAAACACCGAAATGTTTGCCTTTCACATTTGTAAGTTCTGATAAATATTTATTGATTGCGGGTGGAGTTTTTCCACCCCAAACCGGACTACATAATACAAGTCCATCATAATTCATTAAATCTGTCTGGCACGGCTTTATTGGGACTTTCTTTTCTCTTAATGCTTTCCATAATCTAAAAGGATACCAATCATCTTTTTCACTCTTTATATTAGTTAAATCCGCATTTATTTTTATTTTAAGAGCTTCCGCAACTTTAAGTGTGTGGCCTGAATAGGAATAACATGCTATCAAGGTTTTCAATTCCGTACCTCCTAGAAATTATTTTTCTTATAAAATCCCTTTGGTGCTAGGAATAGATTCATGCTCTATGATTGATGCATCTTTGAGAGCTCTCGCAAATGATTTGAAAAGGGCCTCAATTTTATGATGGTCGTTTTCTCCATCTACCTTTGCATTAATATTTATCTCTGCAGAATTTGCAAATGATTCAAAGAAGTGCTCAACGTTTTCTGTACTCAAATCTCCCACTTTAGGTTTGTTAAATTCGAAGTTTAGTACAGAATAACTTCTTCCACTAATATCTACAGCAACGGTTGCAAGGGCATCATCCATGGGCACTATTGCATGGGCCATTCTTCTTATCCCTTTTTTGTCCCCAATTGCTTCATTATAAATTTTTCCAAGCAGTATACCTACATCTTCAACTGTGTGGTGGTCATCGACACCAGTATCTCCCTTGGCGTTAACTTCTAAATCGAAGAATCCATGCTTAGCAAAGGAGTCCAGCATATGATTGAAAAATTCTATACCCGTATTAATATTGAATAGTCCTTCTCCATCTAGATCAAGAGATATTTTAATATCTGTTTCATTGGTTTTTCTACTCAGAGTTTTCTTTCTCATCTTCATCATCCCTTATAACTTGTATTGCTTGTTCTGGACATTTACTTGCGCATATAGTGCACAGATGACAGTATTCTAAATTTGATGGAGTGGCTTTATCATTAATTTTCCAGATTTTTTGTCCTTTAGGACAAGCTTCTTTACATGTTCCGCATCCTGTGCATTTGTCCTTGTCAACGGTAATCTTCATTTAGTTCAAACCTTATAACTTATAACTTTTAACAATATGAAATTTATATATTTAGTATTTTTTAGTCTTTAAGGGCTTATTTATCGATATTTAATTATAACTTATAACTTCTAAGTATACTTATAAATTATTAATTTACTAAACCTAATTTGTTATTTATTCAATTATAAAATTTAATCATTTTTTCATTTCAAAATTTTCTATAAAAACTGCGAATCTTTTCACAGTTTTACGAAGACTTCTGAAACCTTGTTCATCTTCTTTCACTCCTTTCAGAGTGTCCTGGGACCATAATGTTGCGCCAGTATTTGCACCGAATGATCCACCACTTACAGGAATAGCTCCAGTTAGAATGTAGAATGTCGTAATTTGCTGTATTGCTAGTTCCTGACCTCCAATACGGTCTCCACCAATAGCTATGGCCATTCCAACTTTGTAACGCATGAAATCATAATCGATCGCACCCAAAGCCCTGCAACGATCCATAATTGCCTTTAATTGTGCGCTTAAACCACCATTGTAAACTGGAGTGGCCATTATAATGCCTTCTGCTTCTGTTATTAATGGGTACAAGTTCTGCATATCGTCTTTTTGAATGCATTCTTTGTTTCTCATACAGTAATCACAATGTTTGCACGGGTTGATATTTTTTCCTCTAGATCCAAAGAACTCTGTTTGAAAACCTTTATCTTCTAATATACTCAGTGCTTCGTTTAAAACATATTCTGTTGCTTGTTTTCTTGGACTTCCACTTATCCCGAGTATCATCTGAATTACACCACCACAAAGTATTATAAATTTAAGATGAATCAATTATTAATTTAACATTTAAGTAATAAAATTTATCGTTTATTCAGAAAAATCAAAAAAATTTAAAGAACCGAAAAAAGATTAAAATAATTTAAAGAGAGTATTAAGGGATGAAACCCTCTTTATGCTCATTTTAGATGGATTCATCCTCATCCATAGCAAGTCTCATGGTATCTGGATCCTGGGGCATATGGTCCAGGAAGTCTTGAGCTGAACGTCGCACATCCCTCGAACCAATGATATATCTACCAACAACGATTATATCTGCCTTACTTTCGAGAGCTTTATCAACACGGTCTGGAGTAACCCCTCCAGCTACTGCTACGAGTTTACCTTCACCAATGATACTTTTGATTTGGTTTATGTTACCCCATTCTGTAACTTCTGCGAGTTTTTCTCCTCTTTCTGACTGCATTGTTTCAAGATCAACATTTCTATGGAGTAGAACAATATCTGGTTTGTATTCAATTTTTTCAAGTTTTTTAACGAAGTTTTCAACGTTCATCATGTCCAGTATTGAATATATTCCCTGTTTTCGAGCCTCATGGATGGCTTTTTCAATTGATTCAGTTGTACCAAGTCCCGAAATGGCTATAGCATCTGCTGTTTCATCTGCAGCCATTTTAACTTCAATACGCCCGACATCTAATGTTTTAAGGTCGGCTATGACAAATGCATCATTTTTAAGTTCCCTTATCTTCCCAATAATTCCTACTCCAAACTTCTTAACAAGAGGTGTACCAGCTTCAATGAGTATTCTCTCCCTGTTTGGAAGGGTATTAATTATACGTTCCATGTCTTCCATGTTGTCTAGGTCAAGGGCAACTTGGAGATATGGGGGACTCCACAATCTGGTTACTTTGAATCCCATTACAGGATGTGTTCCACGATCTTTTTCAGCTAATACTTTTTTAACAGATGGATAACCTTCCATTGCTCTCTGAATGGCCAATTTAGTAGCACCGTAGTTGTACTGGTAGATTTTGCGGTAGTTCTCTGCACCAGGGTGTATGAATATTCCAGCCATTATTACAAGGTTTTCAACATCTTTTTTTGGTATTATTCCCTCTGCAACTGCATCTGCAACAGCTCTACCAACTGCTGTTTGTGCAGGTCCGAAAATCTTATCAGCATCCTTCAAGTCTCTTACAGTGACTTTTGGTACTATAAGTGTTGCTGGTTTTGTCAGTAAGTTTGGTCGTATAACAGATAAAAGCGGTGTGTGTCCTATTGACATGTCTGACATGTTGTTTACAAATGCAGCACCCACAGGCCCATTTTTATCTCCAATTACTAAATCAACGTGAGCTATTTCATTGCCATTTCCTATTAAGGCTTCCCCTATTTGATACATAATTATTATCCTCCATTATTAGTCCAATTAATGATATGGATCGAATCATATAAATAAATATTTCAATTATTTCAGAAATGTTAGTGTATCTTGTAGTTTAAAATTGAAACTATTCTAAATTTTTAGTAATAAACTCAAAACAATCAAATAAAAATTATGAGGATATTAATCAATAAGTTATTTTACTCTACTTAAAAAAAAATAAATAATAAAGGATCATTGTGTTAAATGTCCCTCTATAAAGTCATCATATCCCTGAAGATCTAGTAATCCGTGGCCAGAAAAGCTTATTAATATGTTTTTTTCTTCTCCAGTTTTTCTACATTTTATCGCTTCATCCATTCCAACTTTAATGGCATGACAGGTTTCAGGGGCAGGTATAACTCCTTCGGCATTGGCAAATATTTTCCCCGTTTCAAATAGTTCTGTCTGGTTTACTGTTCTTCCCTCGACCAGGCCTTGGTTAACAAGTAGAGCAACTAGGGGCGCCATCCCGTGGTACCTTAAACCACCTGCGTGGACGGATGGGGGAACAAATTCATGTCCAAGGGTGTACATTTTCATTAGGGGAGTTAATCCTGCGGTATCGCCGTAGTCGTATCGATATTCACCCTGTGTTAGTGTTGGACAGGAGGATGGTTCAGCAGCTAAGAACTGGCAGTCGAGATCTCCAGAGATCTTGTCCTTCATGAATGGGAATGCAGCTCCACCGAAGTTACTCCCTCCCCCTACACATCCAACCAAAATATCTGGTGTTTCATCAATGAGTTTAAACTGTTTCTTAGCTTCGAGACCTATAACGGTTTGATGAAGTAGGACATGGTTTAAAACACTTCCAAGGGTGTAAAATACCTTATCGTCGGTCAGAGCATCTTCAATTGCTTCCGATATTGCGATTCCGAGAGATCCTGGGTGATCTGGATCTTCTTTAAGCATTTTCCTTCCGAATTCGGTCCTGTTACTTGGTGAAGGTATTACTTCCCCATTATAGAGGTGCATAACAGTTTTACGATAAGGTTTTTGTTTGAATGACACATTTACCATATAAACTGTGCATTCGAGATCTAGAAGAGAACATGCAAGTGATAAAGCAGATCCCCACTGCCCGGCTCCTGTTTCAGTAGTTAATCTTTCGGCACCTGCTTTTTTAGCATAATATGCTTGTGCAATTGCGGTGTTCAATTTGTGACTACCTACAGGGGACATATCTTCTCGTTTGTAGTAGATCTTCGCAGGAGTGTCTAAATATTTTTCAAGGCCAGTAGCTCTGAAAAGAGGTGTAGGTCTTCCAACTTGTTTGTAAACATTTCTGACTTCTTTTGGGATGTCTATCCATCTTTCTTGAGACATTTCCTGTTCAAGAACGTATTTGGAGAATAATTTTGGCAGATTTTCAAGCTGGTGTCCTTCTTCTGTTTGTGATGGTGCGGGAATTTCAACAGGAAGATCTGCAGCAATATTGTACCATTTTTTTGGGGTGTCCTTTTCTGGGAGTGTTATTTTGTACATTTAATCACCTTAACAATATTTTTTATACTTTATTTCTTTTATTTAATTCAGATATGCCATTTGAAATTATCTCTTAGGATACAAATGTATCTTAAGTTTTTTGTTTAATCATAATTAATATCATGTACTACTTAAACCTTTGTTGTACATATTTGTACATAGATCAACTTGAAAATTTAATATGATTCAATAACAGATATAAAAACATGAAGATATTAGCTATTGATATTGGAGTTGGAACCCAAGATATAATGCTTTATAATACAGATAATCCCATAGAAAATTCAGTTAAAATGGTTATGCCGTCTCCAACCAAAATAATTGCCAAAAGAATTAGAAAACACCACAACGATATTTTAATTTATGGCCCTACAATGGGTGGAGGGCCTGTTAATCAGGCTATAAAAAACCACTTAGCTCGAGGTTATAAGGTCATGATGACTGAAAGTTCTGCTAGAACAATAAGAGACGATATTAAGCGAGTGGAGGCACTTGGAATAAAAATAATACCGGAAAATGAAAAACACCCCGAAATTGGTAATATTGAATTTAAAGATGTTGATTTGAAAGCAATAGGAGAAGCATTATCTAAATTTGATGTAACATTAGATTTCGATCATATTGGTGTGGCAGTCCAGGATCATGGGTACAAGGAAGGAATGGGTGATCGTAATTTCCGTTTCATGAAAATAAAGGAAAAATTAAATATTCCAAGAAATCCTGAAGAATTCGCTTTCTTCAATGAAGTACCAGAATATTTTACTAGGATGAATGGGATTCTAAACACTCTTAAAGGGTATAAAACTACCATTATGGACTCTAAATTTGCTTCTTTATGTGGTGCAACCTGTGATAATTATATTAAAAATTTAAACAGCTATATTGTTATGGACATTGGAAATGGTCATACTCTTGCAGCTGCATTTGTAAACAACAAAATCATAGGTGTTTTCGAGCATCATACTAGTTCACTTAACCCTGAAAAGATAGAAAACCTTATTATAAAGCTTAAAAATGGCACAATAACCCATGAAGAAGTTCATGAAGATGGAGGTCATGGTGCTTGGGTTACTGGCCCTATGAATGGTTTTGAAGGTGTAGTTGCAACCGGTCCAATGAGGAGAATTCTAGAAAAAACAGATTTAAAGGTTCATTTCGCAGTTCCTGTGGGGGATGTAATGATGACTGGTCCAGTAGGTCTTATAAAGGCAATAATATCAAATCAGACTAATTAAACACTAAAAAAATCTAGAAAACGAATACAATTTTAAATATATATAACCAAACAAGTTTAATAGAATTAACATGATATTGGATCCCCACATACACAGCACTTATTCAACAGATTCTACAGCATCTCCAAGGGATATAGTTAAGAAGGCTAGATCCATTGGGCTAGATGCCATTGCAGTAGCAGATCACAACACAATAAAAGGGTCTATGGTCACTATAGAGGAGGCTAAAGACTTTAAAGATTTTGTTGTAGTCCCTGGGATGGAGATTAGCTCAAGTAAAGGGCATATTGTCGCATTAGGAATAAATGAAGACGTTAAACAGGGATTGTCTCCCGAAGATACTGTTGAAAATATTCGTGCTCTAGGTGGTATAGCAGTTGCTGCACATCCATTTGTAAGTTACAGGGAAGGCCTATGTGATCATGTTAAAGATCTGGATATCGATGCCATTGAAACTTTAAATTCACGTTATGTATTTGGATATTCTAACTGGCGAGCCAGAAATCTAGCTCTCAAAAGAAACATCCCAGAAATAGGTTCAAGTGATGCACATTTTTTAGAAGCGATAGGAAGTTGTGTCACGGAATTGGAAGCTAATTTTTCATATGAAAGTATAATTGAGGGTATTCTGTCTGGAAAAACTAATGTATTCGGTGATAGGACTCCATTACCTCTAATCCTGAAGGAAGTTATCAATAAAAAGATCAAGAGAATGGGTTAAATTATTGTTAAAAAATTCTTCAGTATTAATCGAAAAACTTTTTTTATTGTCTTATTCATCCATAATTTTAAACATGTGGATTTTATATTAAAATCATGATACTTGATTTCTATCAGGGGATACTTGAATACATTCGACAGAACTTCATTTATCTTCATCCAGGGTATACCATCCTTAATACCGTAGTATTTGGTATAATATTAGGTATTTGTATCCTTTTAATAATTAAAATGTTTAAATATATTAAAAAAGACCCTGCTGAACTTATGATCCCGCTGATTCCATTCATTTTTTTTGGATCGAGTGTTAGAGCTCTTGTAGACAATAATATTTATCCACTCACATATATCCTTGTCACTCCGGGAATATACGTTTTAACGGGCCTTATGGCAATTATAACTCTTTTATTCGCAGTTTTCATTGAAAGGAAAACCAATTTTGACTACAGATACATTATATTTACTTTAGGGGCTGTTCTTTGCATACCTAACATACTTTTTATGAGTCCAATTAACCTAGTTGCAACTTTACAGGTTGTAGGCGTCTGGGCAATTGTTTCCTCGATATTTGTACTGTTGAGGAATAAATGGTCTTTACTTAGTAATAGATTTAATTTAAGTGTATTAATGGCCCATTTATTCGATGCATCATCTACCTACATTGCAGTTGATTATTATGGGTATTACGAACAGCATGTACTTCCTAGTGCATTAACAGCACTTTTTGGAACTGCACTTGTAATGTTTCCACTTAAAATAGTGGTAATATTAGGCGCTCTTTACATTATAGACACATATATAGAAGATAGGACGATTGCTAATATGCTAAAGCTTGCTATATTCATTCTAGGTCTTGCTCCTGGTCTAAGAAATTTCCTTAGCCTGATCATGGGTACTTGAATTACTTATCGATTAATAGAGTTCAATTAATAGTTTATTTCAAACTAATGACAAATTTTTTTAAGTACAAACCAATATCATATTATATTAAGGCAAATTAAGGGGTCTGTCTATGTATGTAGAAACAGTAAAAAAGACTATGAATCTACCTAATAACGTCAAAATTCTGGACACTACTTTAAGAGATGGTGAACAAACTCCAGGGGTAGCAATAACAGTNNAACTCTAAAATATGTGGTTTGGCAAGACCACTGCGTAATGATCTCGACGCAGCAATTGATTGTGAAGTAGATTACATTCATACATTTATAGGAACATCGCCCCTCCATAGAAAATACAAGCTCAAAATGACACAAGAGGAAATCCTCACCAAATCTGTTGACGCTGTAGAATATATAAAGGATCATGGGATAATAGCAGAGTATTCGGCAGAAGACTCCACAAGAACAGAATTTGAATATCTTAAAGAGATATACAGTGCTGTTGAGGATGCCGGAGTGGACTACATCAATGTTCCCGATACTGTAGGGGTTATGGTACCTGCATCAATGAGATACTTAATATCGAAACTTAAGAAAATTCTTTCAGTACCAATTAGCGTTCATTGCCATGATGACTTTGGACTAGCCGTAGCGAACTCACTCAGTGCTGTAGAAGCAGGGGCAAGCCAGATACATGTAACTATAAATGGGTTAGGTGAGAGGGCAGGCAATGCTTCCCTTGAAGAAGTTGTAATGGCACTAACATCACAATACAATATTAAAACCAATATTAATACAAAACTTTTAGTGGACACATCCGAGGTCGTTTCAAGAATTACGGGGATTAAAATGCCACCAAACAAGGCAATTGTGGGTGAAAATGCATTTGCTCATGAAGCTGGAATACATGTACATGGAGTACTTCAGAAAGCCGAGACATACGAACCAATCACGCCCGAAATGGTAGGACATAAACGTAAAATTGTTTTAGGAAAACATACGGGTGCTAGTGCAATAAAAGCAAAACTCGATGAATACGGCATAGAATTGGATGTTGATCAATTTAATAAGGTCTTCGAACAGATAAAAAAACTTGGAGATAAAGGAAAATGTGTTACAGATGCAGATTTAAAGGCAATGTCTGAAACAGTACTTGGTAGAGCTCAGAAGGAAATAGTTAAACTTGAAGGATTTTCAGTCATGACTGGGGATAATGTAATGCCAACGGCAACTGTTAAATTAAATATCGACGGGAATATAAAAACCGCAGCAAAAACAGGAGTTGGACCAGTAGATGCAGCTATAAATGCGATTCAAAGTCTTGTAGGTGAAACTGCAGACATTGAACTTAAAGAATATAATATTGACGCTATTACTGGTGGTACTAATGCCCTTGCAGAGGTTTTTGTTATAATGGGAGATAAAAATGGAAACAGTGCAACAGGGAGATCTACAACTGAAGATGTTGTCATGGCAAGTGTAGAAGCAGTTTTAGACTCAATTAACAAGATACTTATTGAACGTTAGATAAAATCAAATCATTAATTTATCTAAATATTGTCTGGGGATATAAAGGATGAGGTCAAAGATTCTGGTTGTTGAGGATGAAAGAATCACGGCAGAGGATATCAAGAGCGGTCTAGAATGTGCAGGTTACAATGTCCCGGCTTTGGTTTCTTCTGGAGAAGATGCAATAGAAAAAGCAGGAAAGCTTAAACCAGATCTGGTGCTAATGGACATTAAATTAAAGGGTAAAATGGACGGTATAGAAGCAGCAGAACAGATAAAATATCTTTATAATATCCCAGTTATATATCTGACAGCATACTCTGATGAATATACTGTACAGCGTGCTAAAATAACTGAACCTTCCGGATACATTATTAAGGAAGAAACTGGCCTTTTGAGGAAGCCATTTGAGGAGAGTGAGCTTCACACAGCAATTGAAATAACTCTACACAGGCATAAAATGGAGAAGGATCATGATATTCTTCTTTCGGAAATGGTAAAAAATATCAACGATGCAGTGATAGCAACCAATGCAGAGGGTAGAATTAAACTAATGAATTCACTTGCAGAGTCTTTAACTGGCTGGGAATTAAATGATGCTATGGGTAAAGAATTAAAGGATGTTTTTACACCTTTAAAAACCGCGAAAAAATCTTTAAATGATTTATATATAAAACATAAATCGTTAACGGATAATGTGGCATTGACGTCTAAGCAAGGAGAAGAACTATCAGTTAAATGTAGTTTAAAGATCATTAAGGATAATGAGGACATTAATGGATTTATCCTCGTTTTTAATAATAACTGTTAAATTTGTTGGAGGCATTAAATTGGAGAATGCTAAGATTTTAGTTGTTGAGGATGAGAGGATAACGGCAGAGGATATAAAAAGAAGCCTAGAAAAAGCAGGATATAATGTTCCGGGGATTGTTTCTACAGGCGAAGATGCAATAAAATTTAGTGAAGAATATAAACCTGATCTAGTTCTTATGGATATTGTATTAGACGGTAAGGTTGATGGTATAGAAGCTGCAGAAACCATAAGAAACAAATTTGACATTCCTGTCATTTACCTCACTGCATATTCTGATAAAAATACTGTTGAACGTGCAAAAACAACTCATCCTTCTGCATTTATACTAAAAGAACCATTTGGATTTCTTCACAAACCTTTTGAGGAAAATGAGCTTTACACGGCTATTGATATCATCTTATATAGGAACAAGGAGGAAAAAACATTAAAAAGGCACGATGAATTACTTGTTTCATTATTGAAAACCATAAGCGATGGTGTTATCGCAACAGATTCTGAACAAAGGATAAAATTCATGAATACTGCTGCCGAAAAAATCACGGGTTGGAACGAAGAATTATCTATAGGTAAGAAATTATTTGAAGTGTTCAATGTTCCCGGATTAAAAATAGATGTTTCAGAAGAAATTAATTTAAATGATATTATAAATGATAAAGTAGTTCTTAAATCTAAGAATGATGAAAAAACTATGATTGATGGTACCATAACTCCAATAAAAAATAATAATGGTGTTTCTGAGGGTATAATTATTATATTCCGAACTAAAGAGTTGAAGTAATTTTTTTTTAATTTATTTTTCATTTATATTTGATTAATATCCGATTTAAGGAGATATAAATCCTTTATTTGATATTAATTTCATTGAGTACCTATTTCTTTTACTTTAATTAAAAATAACAAGAATAAACTTATTTAATCATGATTCATTGGTTAATATTTTAAAATGGTAAAATAACTTCAATAAAATCAATGAAGAGAATTATTATTGTTTGGACTCAAAGAATTGTGCTGTTAAAGTTGATTTAAGACTTTATCTTTCAGAATGAATTGTAAATCTTAAAAGAAGGGTCTCAGAATAAAATTTATATATTATTAAAAATATTTATCAATCAGTGTATTTTTTGGAGGTTAAAGCGATGTCAGAGGAAAATATTGTGTACATTGGAAACAAACCAGTAATGAACTACGTTTTAGCAGTTGTAACCCAGATTAATGGAGGAGTTTCAAAAGTGTGTCTCAAGGCAAGGGGAAGAGCCATAAGTAGATGTGTGGACGTTGCTGAGATAGTAAAAAACAGATTTATAACCGATATTGAAGTGAAATCTATTGATATACACACTGAGGAAATTTTAAATAATGAAGGGACAGCTACAAACGTATCAGCAATAAAAATACAACTTTCCAGAAAAGCAAATTAAACTATTTTTAAAAAATAAAAGAAGAAATTATTCATTATTAATTCCTCTTCATTCTTTTATTCTTTCTAAAAGTACTTGAGAGCTATTAAATCCAAGTATTACTAATTTCTGCTCCTATATTATTGTATTATCCAAGGAGGCCTATCATTTCACTTACTCGACTATTATAAATTTAGATATATCTAATTTCGATAAATATGGTATTAGATTTCTGTGACAATAATAAAAATTTAATTAAGTCAAAAATCAAAAATCATATTATGAAATTAGGATTCTCAACACTTGCACTTTTCATGAGTTCACTCGAGCAATGCCTTAAAACAGCATCAAAAGATGAGTTTCAACTTATGGAGATCCTATGCGAAGGCCCTTACTGGCCAAGAAATGTTTTATCTCTGGATAAAAAAGTTTTTGAACCTTTTAGTTCCTATGATATCGATGTTTTTCTACACTCCCCCACAATTGATCTAAATCCTGGAAGTTTAAATCCAGGTATAAGAGAAGAAACTTTAAAACAGTTAGAAGAAACAATTGATTTTGCAGTGAAAATAAATGCAAAGGCTATTACAACTCATCCCGGATTAATTCATCGTTTTGAAGAACGGGTCAGAACTTACGGGATAAATCACGCTATAGAAACACTTAGAGATGCCAATGATTATGCAATGGGAATGGGAATTAAATTTTCAGTTGAAAATATGCCGAATAAGTATGCATATTTTTGCAATACTGCTGAAGAACATCAATTTTTTATTAATGAATGTGGCTCTTACGCTACAGTAGACACAGGACATGCAAATACAAGCAAAGATGTTAAAGCATTTTTTAAAATAAATAAAATAGCTTACTATCATTTAAACGATAATAATGGTAAAAAAGACCAGCATTTAACATTAGGGGAGGGAAACTTCGATCTTAATTTGCTTAGTGGTGTGGATAATGGTATAATTGAGTTAAATAATTATCAAAACATTCTTAAAAGCAGAGACCTATTAATATCTTCCAATATTGAATAAATTCTAAATAATAGAATTAACTTCAAAATCCCATAAATGAAACTAAAAAGATATTTTCAGTATTATTTTAAGGAAAGGTGGTTTAAATGAGGAGTAATGTGTATTTCACCGACTTCACGTCAAGGACAGATGAAGACAATAAAATAAATAAAGTTAAAAAACTTTTCGATGCAGCTAATTTTAATGATTTAATGGATGAGGATGAATTGGTGGCAGTAAAACTTCACTTTGGTGAGGAGGGTAACGATTCGTATATCAGTCCTGTTTTAGTTAGACAGATAATAGACAAAATTACTTCAAGAGGGGCAAAACCGTTCATTACAGATACTAACACTCTCTATTACGGAAGTAGACATAACTCTCCAAACCACATAAAAACTGCCGTTCTTCATGGCTTTGATTATGCTGTTTCAGGTGCACCAATAATTATTGCAGATGGTCTAAGGGGCGAAAACTGGAAGAGTGTTGAAATCAAACAGAAACATTTTGAAAGGGTTAAAATTGCATGTGATATTGTAAGTGCAGACTGTATGATAGTCTTGTCCCATTTCAAGGGGCATGAAATGGCAGGTTTTGGAGGGGCAATAAAAAATCTTGCAATGGGATGCGCTGCTGCACCAGGAAAAATTGAACAACATGAATGTGTAAAACCAGTTATAATAGAGGGTTGTGCATCTTGTGGTACTTGCATAGAATCTTGTCCAGAAAATGCCTTGCATATAACTGATGAGGGGGCTAAAATGAATTATGATAGGTGTATTGCTTGTAACAACTGCATATTTGCTTGTCCTAATTCTTTAATTAAGCCTAACTGGGATAGAATGGATGAATTTATAGAGAGAATGACTGAATATGCATTGGGGGCTGTTCAGAGCAAAAAAAGGAAACTAGGTTATATGAACTTCTTAATGAACATAACTCCTGATTGTGACTGTCTTCCATGGAGTGACAGACCAATAGTCCCAGATATCGGAATATTGGTTTCTAAGGATCCTGTAGCACTCGATGCTGCTAGCTATGATCTTGTAAATCATCAAAAGGGATTTGAGAATTCCCTTCTACATCATAATCATCATGAAGGTCAAGATAAATTTAAAGGTGTTTGGAATATGGTAGATGGCCATTTACAACTTAGATATGGAAGAGAAATCGGTCTAGGGAACCTTAAATATGATCTGATCAATATTAGTCCCGAAAAATAGTTTTTCAAAAAAAAATCTAAATGAATTAATTTTTTATAAATACGAATTTTAAGTTTTTTTAACATTTACCATTAATAAACACGTTGCTTTTTTTTATAAATTAAACAGGACTGATCCTATATTTTCTTATTTAACTATTCTAATGTACATATTATGAATAATATAGTAATATTAAACTATATGGATAGATATAGATAATTTACTTATTCAAACAAAGATCTATACTTAAAATAATTATGTAAAATAAGACTAGGAGGCTATACAATGGATTTACCTTATATTTTATTATTTCTGACAATATTTGTAGCAATTTTGGTTGTATTAATATCTAAAATTAGAAATAAACCTTTAAGTAAAGATAGGATAGTTGAAATATTTTTATTATCTTTTTTAGTATTGTCTGTAGGAATAGGAAGTATATGGGCTTTTATTGGCCATGCTTTCCTTTCTGCTCAAGTTGCAGCTAACATAGGTTGGGCTCCAGGTAGTCCATTCCAACTCGAGGTTGCATTTGCAAACTTTTCTATTGGAGTACTTGGAATATTGTGTTACTGGGTACGTGGTAATTTTTGGACTGCAACAGTTATTTCAAGTTCAATCTTTCTACTTGGAGCTGCATATAGTCATATAATTAATATACTTCAATATGCAAACTACGCACCTGGAAATGCAGGATCAGTTTTGTAAATGGACATCATTGGCCCAATAATACTAATTGCTCTTTTAATTGCTTACAAAATTTTAGCAAGCGATGTAAATAATCCAATTATGAAAGATAATTAATTGAAGGCTAAACTAAAAATTCAAGGCTATTTAATCCCTTTATTTAATTGTTTATTATTTTATAATTATTTAATTATTTGTTTCTTTAAGAAATGGTAATTTTTACAAAATCTAAGCTTATTTAATAAGTCATAATAATTTAAATCATTCTACAGTAGAATATTTATCTAGATTTTTAATCATATTTTATTCTACAGTAGATAAAAATACTCATTATATGCAATTTTTATAGTGGATTATCTAATGATAAAAGCTTAAATAATTAAAAATCTATTTTAAGAACATCTTTAATGTTTTTTATTACGTAATCTGCAGAACCATGAACTTTTTCCGGAGGAATTTCACCTTGTTGGAGAGTAAGAACACCTACATCCGCTTCTTTAAGAGCTAAAACATCGTTTGAACTATTTCCTACCATCATAACCTTATATTTTTTCTTAAGTTCTGATACAATTTCTTTTTTTCTTCTTGAACTGGCTGTATCAAATACATTTTGTTTTGGGATATTAATGAACTCAGCAAGCTGTTCAAGAGAAGTTTTTCTATCTCCCGAGGCTATAAAAATTTTTATTCCTCTATTTTTTAGCTGATTAACAACATAAGGAACTTCTTTAAAGATCTTACCGCCGGCGGTTATAGTAAATTCAATTTTACCACTTTTCATATTTATTATAAAACCTGATCCACTGCATATATGAACATTGTAATGTTTTTTAACAACTGTACAATAGGTGTCTTGAACGTCTCTCATGTATGACTTATCATTTTTTATTGCATTTAAAATTTTATTTTTCTCAATATCTACATCAGAGTAGCTTACATCAAATTTAACGTCATTTTTACTCAGGAAGTGTGATATAGTCTGATCAGGTCTTGCCTTATTTATACACTTGGAGGGATCTGTTTGGAGAACAACCAGAGCACGGTTTTTATCATGATCTACAATGTCAATAGAATTGACGTTATCGCATATAACTCCATTTCTAAGATCTTTAATGGCCCTGTAACGTTTTATAAGTGTCCCTGAGTTATCGAATACTACGGCTTTCATTTTATCATCTAATAATTATATCCAGAATTGCATGATAATTGATCAATATATAATCCAATTTGACTTCCTTTTTAATAAAACTATATTAATTAATATTAAATTATCAGATCTAATTAATTTTTTAATTAAAAATGTTAAAAAATTTTTTGTGCATTTAATAGAAAATATACTCCCAGGATCATTAGAAACACACCGCTGCCTTTCATCAATATTTTGTAATGATTTTCTGTCATGACTAGCGAACCACGGCTAGTGAAAAATGACACCATACTGAACCAACTAAGATCCGAAGCCCAATGACCAATAAGAAATCCTAAGACCCCAAAAATTCCGGCAATTTCAAGTCCCTTGAACATGAAAGCCCATCCTATAGTTGCCCACCATAAGAAGAAGAACGGATTTGAAAAACTGGTTAAAATTCCACTTATAACCGAGCCATATCCCTTTGAAACTTTATCATCTTCATGATCATCTTTTATCTCTTTAAGTGAATTTGAGGTGCCAATTATTCTGTAACCCATAACTACCATCATAAATCCACCAAATGTGCCTATTACAAATACTGCAGTATTTGAATCAATGAACCATCCAAGCCCAGCAAATATAAGGATTATAATAGATAATTCTGCTAGAAAATGACCTATAACAACAAAGGGCCCAGCTATAAATCCTTTTTTCAATGAGTCTGAAATAGTGACTGTCATCATTGGTCCCGGAACCAGGGCGCCGGAAAGTCCAACAGCGAAAGAAGTTGCTATAAATATTAATATTTCAATCAAATTTACACCAACTCTAGGAGATATATCTGGTATTTAACCAACAATCTAAAAATAAATATGTATAAAATCCATATTATAACTGGGAATCATCAAATTAAAGAGTGATTGGGTTTAACAATCGTTTAAGACTTTCATTATCTCAGACAGATGATAATCAATGGTTTCAATCTGCTCTTTGTTGAAAGATTTAGTTCTCACAAGGAACTTGTAACGTTCGAACACATGGTCCATTTTATTTAGAACTTCTGTTCTATACATCTTCTGTTCATACATTAAACCACCAGTCTATGATATACTTTTGATCTTTATAAACTTATGTCTGTTATTCAATCAAGGAAATTGATATTACTTCCTATGCCTTTTTCAAGAGCTTTTTCATAGACTTTCCATGCTGTGACCACATCTTGAACAGCTAAGCCTGTAGAATCGAAGATGGTAATGTCTTCATCAGAAACTCTGCCGTTTGACTTACCAATTATCACGTCACCTATCTTGGCGTTGATATCTTCTCTTATAATCAAACCCTCTGCAACTGGAACATTGATCTCACCACTGTGACGTGCTTGTTCCCAACAATCTATGAAGATCCTTGATTTTTTTAGGAGTCCAGATTCCAGCTCTTGTTTGCCGGGGGCATCTGCACCCATAGCATTAATATGTGTTCCTTCACTTATCCATTCAGACTTTAAAATAGGTTTATTAGCTGGTGTTACAGTTACTATAACATCAACATTTTTCACTGCTTCCTGTGCTGTTGCAACTGCCTTAACATTTAATCCAAATTTTTCATTGGCCAGTTTTGCAAAGTTTTCCCTTGAAGAACATGTCCTACAGAATACTTTGGCGCTTTCAATATTCATTACTTCTTTAAGAGCCATTAATTGGGTAAAAGCCTGTTTGCCAGCACCAATAATTCCAAGTTTGGTAGAATCTTTCCTTGCAAGGTATTTAGTTCCAACACCTGCGGCAGCACCTGTTCTCATGTTGGTGATCCATGTGCCGTCCATTACAGATATTGGAAATCCTGTTTCAGGATCAAAAAGTTCTATAACTCCCATAACCGTTGGTAAATCATGTTCCAGTGGATTGTTAGGGTGAACGTTAACACATTTAACACCTGCCTCGTCCATGCTCTTTATAAAACATGGCATTATACGCAAATCACCATGATATTTTTTAAAAAACAGATATTTTTTGGCCGGCATCTGCACTTTTCGGTCTGCATGAACGCTATAAGCAGTTTCAACAGATTCAATAACTTCTTTCATATCTATGAGTTGTTTTATTTCACTCTGTTTTAATAGAAGTGTTTTATACATTTTAGCACCTATCATGAATTTTTATATGATCATTAGTTTTATATCCAATTTAGGTATTAAATTTTATTTAGAATATAATATCAAATCTAAATTTTGTAGATATGATCTATAAAAAAAATAATAATTATATTTCTATTATCGAATTATAATAATTTCCAAATTAATATGTATTAATAACTCCAAACTTGAAAAAGGAAGAAATTATGGGAAATATTATATATGAAAGGTTTTGGGAGGTTGATTCCCTTCGAGGTCTTGCAATCATCATGATGATAACATATCACTTCTTATTTGATCTAACGTTCTTTGGAATATATTCATTTGATGTTTATTCTGGATTTTTATGGGTTTTTGCTCGTGTAACGGCATTTATCTTCATATTTTTAATGGGTGTTTCATTAACACTAAGTAATTCCCGAACCCAAATAACAGGCGAGTACAGTGAAGGAGGATTGTTCAAAAAGTACCTCAAAAGAGGTCTTAAAATATTTTCACTTGGACTTTTAATTACCCTTGCAACCTGGATTTTTATACCGCAAGAATTCATAATCTTTGGTATTCTTCATTTTATTGGAATATCCATAATACTATCCTATGTTTTTTTGAAAAGTAAATATCTGAATCTGTTCTTGGGAATGAGCATAATTATTTTGGGTATTTACCTTGGAAATTTCACTTTCGATTTTAACTCGCTACTTTGGTTGGGATTTATACCAAATAATCTGGAAACTGTAGATTACTTCCCTTTAATTCCTTGGTTTGGGGTAGTTTTGATAGGCTTTTTTTTTGGTGGATTATTCTACAAAAATTATCAGAGACAGTTTAAAATTCCTGATCTTTCTAAAACTTATTTTGTAAAGACTTTCTCATTCTTAGGTCGAAACTCTCTTATCATCTATTTAGTCCACCAACCAATTCTAATTGTTATTTTAATCTTTTTAGGGGCTGTTAATATCAACTCTTTTTTTTAAAGATTTATTAGATTTTTTTTAGTAATGGTTATGATGATTTATCTCGATCAAAAATTATAATATTGAAGTAGATTAAAAACAAAAACGAATTAATCATAAGTCGAAAGCAGTTATAATTATATTCATCCAAAATACTATAGGTGTGACAATGAAATTAATGGATAAGTCTGAATTAATTAAAAATCATGAAATTACCGCATTAGACAACCTTGAAATGTTCTGCAAGAACATTGAAAAGAAAAATGATATTTATAATGCATTTTTAGAGGTGGATAAAAATTCAGCTCTAGAATGTGCTGAAGATATAGATTCCAGGATAAAAAATGGTGAAAAAGTAGGAAAACTTGCAGGTATTGTTGTAGGTGTTAAAAGCAACATAAATGTAGCTGATTTCCATATAACAGCTGCATCAAAAACTCTTGAAAATTACCTTGGAAGCTATGACGCTACCGTTATAAAAAGGATAAAAAAAGAAGACGGTATTATTATAGGAATGACCAATATGGATGAATTTGCTGCGGGAAGTTCAACAGAAACGTCCTACTTCGGTCATACCGAAAACCCTGCAGCCATGGGAAGAATCCCCGGAGGTTCAAGTGGCGGGAGTGCAGTAGCAGTAGCATCTGAAATGTGCGACTTAAGCATAGGATCAGATACGGGCGGTTCCATAAGAAACCCTGCTTCACACTGTGGTGTAATGGGATTTAAACCCACATATGGTCTTGTTTCAAGACAGGGGCTTTTGGATCTGGCAATGAGCTTTGATCAGATAGGTCCATTTTCGAAAGATTCTGGTGGATCCGCACTAATGCTGGATGTTATTGGTGGTTACGATGAAACTGAGTGTACATCCATGGATTGGAATCTTCCAAGTTTTGTAAACTCATTAGAAAGAACTGATTCATTGAAAGGGATGAAGTTGGGTATAGTAAAACAGTTCTTCGATGTATCGGATGATAAGATAGTCAATATAATAGAAGAAATCATTGATAAAATGAGTGAGATGGGTGCCGAATTAGTTGAATTAAGTTTTGATTATATTGATTTATGCTTACCTACCTATTACCTCATAAACTATGTTGAGTTCTTTTCAGCAACCCGAAAGTATGATGGAAGAAAATACGGATATAGGATTGAAGATGTCTGTGGCGAAGAGGTACTTCGAAGGATTCATATGGGCTCTTACATAAGTCAAAAGGAATTTAGCGGTAAATATTACAAAAAAGCACTTCAAGCGAGATCTTTAATAAAAAAAGAGGTTACTAAACTCCTCAATGGGGTGGATGCAATAGTTGGTCCTACAGTACCGAAATTACCACACAAAATTGGTACTTCACTTGAACCTATGGATATGTATTCGTATGATGTTCTGACGGTTATAGCCAATCTGGCAGGAATACCCGCTGCAAGCACACCTGTAGGGGATGTGGGGGGAGTTCCTGTCGGTCTACAAATTCAGGCCAAGGCCAAGGACGATACCAAAATACTCGATATAATAGCTACATTAGAATAGAAATTCGAGTATTCAAAATTATTTTTTCTAATAATCGAAAAAGTATAGAATTAATTAATTACATCAAATATCAGGATCAAAATGAAAAAAATAGGATTTCTCTATGTTAAAGGCACTTTACCTGCTTTTGAGGATTTTGGACATCTTCCCACACATCTACTCAAAAATAATGGAATGGTAAATGGATTTAAAGCTCATAATGAACTAGACGGTCTGATAATCCCGGGAGGAAGTATTATAGAATCCCAGAGTGTTTGTGGAGATCTGAAAAAAGAGATCTTGAAGATAGCAAATGAAGGGAAATTTATTTTGGGCATGTGCTCTGGATTTCAATTATTAGCAAACCAAACAGATATAGGAAGAAAATCTCCATGTCCAATCGAAAAAAAAGGTCTAGGCCTTCTGGATGTTTCTTTCAGTCCCATGATAGGCACTGATCGAGTTGAAGCTAAGATTGTTGACCATTCTTTTTTAACAGAGGGGTTGGTTGGGAAGAATTTAACAGGATTTCACTGTCACACCTATGGTAGAATAGCCGGGGATGCAAAACCTGTTCTAAAATCTCTTGTAAAAAGGACAGACTACACCAACGATCCACGAGAAATACTTTCAGGAGTTCGAAACGATGAAGGCAACGTTGTTGGTGTTATGGTACATGGGGCACTTGATGAAAATCCAGAATTGGTAAATAACATAATTNNTTAAAACAGAAATTGGTGTTGGAACTGGAATAACTATTGACAAAACTAATCTCACAAAAAATGTTAATGATTCAACCGGAACCAGGATCATTATGATGGCGAGTACAGGATCAGATTCTGGTAAAACATTCATCACCACGGGTATAGTTGGTGTTCTTAGGAAAAAGGGATACAAAGTTGGGGTGCTCAAGGTAGGTCCAGATACAAGGGATATAGTTCCATCCCTATACCTAAACAAGGAGAAGATGGAGAAATTTTCATCCATAAAAATTGGAGGGTTAGGATGGAAGGATTTTAAACAAGTTCTGGAAGATATTAAAGAAAACAATTATGATATAGTAATTATTGAGGGTGTTATGAGTGTTTTTACAGGGATGTTAAACAAAAAGATTCCATTTTCTTCAGCAGAAATAGCAATGTCTGCAAATATCCCAGTAATAATGATTTCTCCGTGTAATAAAGGAGGTATTGAAACAGCAGCATTAGATGCAGTTGCCCATGTAGAAATGATGAACCAGTTGGGCATTAATACTGCAGGGATAATTTTAAACAAAGTCTACGATAAGGAAATAGGGGAATCAACCTCAAAATTTATTAAGCGTAAGACTAAAACAGATTTTTTAACATTTATACCTAAGATCGATCTTACAGAGAGGGGAAACATCCCTGAAGTAGAAATTAAACTTGAAGATTTCTGCTTGAATGCCATGAAAACAGTAGAAAATTATTTAGATACAGATAAATTATTAAAATTAGCAGTAGAACCTAAATTTAATAATTATAGCACATTTAAAGATATTTTAGATCATTTTTCATAAAAAAAATCAAACTATAGGAAACAAAAAAAAATAATGGATTATTTATTCTTTTCATATTCCTTATAAGCCTTTATGAGATCCGCGCCACCTAAAAACACTAAATTATGTTCTTCAGCATATTTTTTTGCATCTTTTGTGGGTAGAGAACCGCCAGTTTCATCATCCATCATTTCACAACATACTGCTACTTCAGTAAGTCCCGCCATTTCCATTAAAGCTATGCTCATTTCAGTATGCCCTTTCCTGCTGAGTACATGACCCTCAGCGGCCCTAAGCAGGGTCACATGTCCTGGCGCTCGGAAATATTTCCCAAACTCTCGGTGTTTACCATTTTTACAGAGTAATGCAAGTTCTTTTATAGTACATGCACGGTCATTATCGGTTATTCCGGTAAACGTTTTCCTGTGATTAACTGTAATCGAAAAAGCAGATTTTTCATCATAAGGAATGTCATTAGGACTTAGTTCTTTAAGAACTGGATATTTTGAGCTTGCAATTTCCATTATATCTGTCATGAACGGTACTCCTAATGCATCTGAGTTTTCAGAGGAAAGTGGTATACAGAAAAGTCCACCTGCATCGTTTCTAATTTGTGTCATATGTTGTGGGGTCATGAACTCTGCTGCAACTATCATGTCAGTTTCACGTTCCCGGTTATCACTATCAAAGACTAAAACAATTTTTCCATTCTTAAGGGCTTTCAATGCTTCTTGTATCATAGGTAATCACTCGTGTAATTTTGTAAAATTTCTTCATTAAATTTATATTAAAAATCTAGAATCCATCAAAATCTACTCATCAATATTAACCGACACTAAATCTCCATCGTTAAGTTTTAAGGATTTTCTAAGATTTTCATTCGAAATGAATTCTAGAACATCTTCCGTATACTTAGTTTTAGCAGGAAAAACAAGAGCTCCCCCTACTCCGTGGTTTAAAACAGCTTTTATAAACTTAACATCTCCGAATTTATCTTTTCCATAAATTAATCCAAATTTTTCATTGGGAATTTTGATTATTGTGTTCATACTATTTTCATCTAACTTTATGTTGAGAGTTCCAACAAATGGTTTAAAATGGAGTTTTTCCTGGAATTGTTTTACATATATGTCTTGAGACATGAAATAAGTGCCTTTACCCATTCCAGAAATTATTCTTCCCTTTATTTCCATTTAGATCACTGTTAACTTATCACAAATATTTAAGTTTAATTTACAACCATTATAACCTCAGAAAGGTTTTCCATGAAATATCTGTTTTGTAGAATATTTCTATCTATATTGTATTCCTACAAATAACCTTTTTGCCAGAAATTCTTGAAAAAATGAGAGATGAAAATAATTGATAATTAGTAATGGATTAATCCAAAATTTTACAAGTTATTGTACAGAAAACAGGCCCTCTAAGATCTATAACTTTATTATTGCCTGTAATATAGTTTAATGCCACTTTATCGAGTTTTAAATTTACATTCGACAATGATTTGGATAGTGTAGTCCTTAAACTAATTTTTGGAGCACCGCTAACAATCATCTCCTCTATTTTATATGATGCATAGGCAGTCACCCCATCCATGTAAGATATTCCCGTTGGAATTCCATTTTCAACTGCTTTTAGTAATAGTTCATCGTTTACATCCTTTTCAGGCACCCCAACAATGTTCCCATCAGAAATGTATATCCTGTTCCATGCTGCAGGACCGAGGAGTCTGGTACCCTCTTCAGGTTCAACAACTTTAACCCTAATATTTTTACCCAATAATTCTCCTTCAAATGCTATAAATTCACATGGACTAGGTGCATTGCCATTTTTTCTACTTTCATTTAGCAAACTATCCATTAAATTTCTTCCTTCAATGCTGAATGGGTAATAGTTAATGCAGAGCATGGTTGCAAGTTCTCTATCTGATAAATGCCACTTTCCATATGTTTGGGGATAAACCATTTCCCTAACATCGCCTTGATTATGTAATATCATTGCAATCCTCTCGGCACCGACACCAAGGTTCATAACTTCCTTGTCTATCCCATAACGCGATAGAGCTATGGGGGAATAAATTCCGAAGGTTGCGACTTCGACCCAATCCTTGAGTTTGGGATGATATCCGTAAACCTCTGTCTGTGTGCCGGGTATGTAGTATTTGGACCTTTTCTCGTCGGGAACAAACTTGAACTTTTCAAATCCGAAGTGTTCAAGAACACTCTCTGAAACAGCCATTCCGTTATCAATACTTATATCGTTATCTGCCCATACACAAGAAGCAGAGTGGTAAGTCATGAGGTGGCTCAGATCCTCACGTTGTTCCCTTCTGAAACATCTGTCAATTGAGAACAGTTTTATTGGAAGTTTACTCTTATTGTGTAGTGATTGGAGAGTTAAAAACCAGCCTGAGGTCATATGAGATCTTAGTGTTGTTCTGCCTGGTACTGGTTTAAGTTCACGAAGTTCTGGAAAAACGTTTTCAATTATCCTCAATCCAAGGCTGTCTTCAACTTCCAGGGCTAATGAGACATCGTGTACAAGATCATCTCCACTTTCATCTCCTTTTTTGTAACTTCTGAAGATATCTTTTAGTGCTTGAATTTTATCTTCGTTAAGTGGAACTCCGACTTCTTCAATAACCTCTATTTTATCCATTCCAATACCTATATCTGGTCTTGGAAGACCTGCGAGATAGAAGCAGCGATCCAATACTGCCGCGGCTTCCGGTCCGAATTGTTTGTAAATATCATCCTCGTCAACAAATAGGGGGTTTACTGTTTCATTGAATCCCAGATTTAAGTATGCTTTTCTAATCTCCCAAATAGTATCATAGAGCATATGTGATTGTCCGGGATTAAAATGTATTCTTGGGTATTCATTATCGTGATGGGGTTTTTTAAGTGTGTGGGCGGTTTCAACCCATGCTTTTTCAAAATCNNTTGATCCTTTTTATATTTATTTTATACTTCATACCAACAGAACAAATAATAAATATCAAAGTATAATCCCATATCATGGAAAGAGAGATACAAGAATGTGATGTGCTTGTCATAGGATCCGGCGGAGCAGGATGCAGAGCAGCAATAGAAGCTAGAAAATATAATTTGAACGTTAAAATAGTTTCAAAGGGTTTATCATTTAAATCAGGATGTACAACCCTNNGTGAAGATACTAGTTAACGAAGCTAAAGACCGATTGATTGAACTTGAAAGCTACGGTGCTATATTTGACAGACAAGATTCAGGAAAATTGAATCAACGACCTTTTGGTGGTCAAAGTTTCAGAAGAACATGCTTCCAAGGTGACAGAACAGGCCATGAGATGATGATGGCCCTCAAAGAAGAAGTAATTCGGCAAAAAATTGATACTTACGATGAGATAATGGTGACTTCCCTTATAATGGATAATGAGAATAAACGAGTGATCGCTGCGTGTGGTGTGTCACTAAGGAATTCAAATATCATAGTTTTCAAGGCCAAATCAACTATAATTGCAACTGGTGGAGCTGGATGGCTTTATCCAGTCACATCAAATGCAATGCAGAAAACAGGAGATGGATACAGTTTAGCATACAATGCAGGGGCTGATCTAATTGACATGGAACAGATTCAATTTCATCCTACAGGAATGTTATATCCTGAGTCGCGAAAAGGAGTTCTGGTAACCGAAGCTGTACGTGGTGAAGGTGGAAAACTCTTTAATGTTAACATGGAAAGATTTATGACTAGATATGATGAAAGAGGAGAACTTGCTACTCGCGACGTTGTATCACGAGCAATATACAACGAGATAAGAGAAGGTAGGGGAACAGCCAATGGTGGCGTTTATCTAGACGTAACTCATCTTCCTCATGAGATTATTGAAGAGAAGCTAGAAACAATGCTACTTCAATTTATGGATGTGGGAGTCGATATTAGAGAGGAACCAATGGAAGTTGCACCAACAGCACACCATTTCATGGGCGGATCAAGGATCAAACCAGGTTGTGAAACCACCGTTGGTAACCTATACTCTGCTGGTGAAGCTTCAGGGGGGATACATGGTGCTAATCGATTGGGTGGAAATGCACTGGCAGACACACAAGTATTTGGAAAACGTGCAGGAGAGTCTGCAGCTAAAAATGCCCTACTGAATGAATTTGAGTTCAACGAAGCTTATATTAATTTAGAGGAGGAAAGAATTCGAAATATCTTTAAGAATGGTGATATTTATCCTCATGAAATAAAAACAGAGCTAATGGAGACTATGTGGGAGAACGTTGCAATAATAAGAAACGAAAAAGGTCTTAAACTCGCATTAAATAAAATTGAAGCACTTAAATTGAAATGTATGGATATGAACGTCCCGGAAGGTTCTGGGTTCAATAAAAATCTTCTAGATGCACTTGAAATTGAAAACATGTTAACTATTGCATCTCTCGTTACACAATCTGCACTTCTAAGGCGTGAAAGCAGAGGAGCTCATTACAGAGAGGATTATCCTAAAACTGACGAAAGATGGAATAGAAGTATTGTATTAAATAAAAATAAGGATTTCAGTTATTTAAGAAGAGGATTAAATTCTAGCTGCAAGTTTGCATAGCCATATTCAACAATTATGAAATAAAGAATATACCAAAATTTGGAATTGAATATAAAATAAATAATGCCCTGACCGGGACTCGAACCCGGGTGATAGGATCCGCAATCCTACGTGATATCCGCTACACTACCAGGGCTTATCTCTTGAATTTTTTTCTATTTATTTAGATAAAAACAAGAATAAAAGCAACATTATATCAATTACTTCTTTTTCTATTTAAATTTGACCTTATTAATTCAAACATACTTATTAAAAAATTTGTAATTATTAAACTAGGGGTAATATAAAGTACAACTGAATGTAGGTTAGGATTATACCAACGATACCTCCAGCCAAAACTTGAGAAATTGTATGTTTTTTAAGTTCAACCCTACTCCACATCACCAATGGGATTAGAAGGCCAAATAATAAACCTGGAAGACCAAATAAGTAGGTTAAAGCTACTGTGGGTCCGGCTACTCCCATCGTATGGATACTGATCTTCCATGATAAGTTAATGAATAGGATGATCAGTGTGTTGGAAGCTCCTGCATTAATGCGGTTGTTAATGCAGGAGCACCCATAGACAGCAAAACAAGAAATCCTATTAGGTAAGAACAAACAGCGAAAAATAATGGTAGAGTACGCTTAGTTCTATCAGTCATATCCATATCTGTATGCATTTTCCTAATAAGGATTAAAGATGTCGCAATAGGGAGAAATGCTCCAAATATCCAACATATCATGGTTATTATTAATGAATTGTTAAACCCTAACAGAACATAATTTATGATTGCAAATATGGGTATAGACACAAGAGGAGGTTGTGTAATATTAGAAATTAACCTTGCAATCTTTTTTTCAGACTTAATTTCCTGTTGAGTATCCATAGATAAAACTTCCTCAATATATTTAATCCAAATATCCTACGATAATTTGAAAAACCGTAACCCAATAGATTTATGACGATAAAGAATTCTATTGCCATACATATAACTTAAACAGATAATTGCCATAACACTTTACAGCTACACCAACATTTTTAGCCTTTTTAATATCTCCATTAGAAACTATTTCCGACCCTTTGAGGTAGTTTATTTCCTCAAGACGATATTTCATGTTTCCAATGGTTCTTCCAAGAAATGGGGATGTAATATTCCTTGCAGTGTCTATTCCTACTTTTTTGTCTCGGTTTTCTGAAAGTGCATTTGATACTTTTTGAAGAATGGTCTGATCATTGTGTTCGGTGTAAGTAGACATGAGTTCAGCTGTATCTTGTGCCTTTTGAAAATATTGTTTTTCCATATAAGAATCAGTATAATCAATATTTGTATTGGAAACGGTCATAATAATTATTATAATGGGGATTAGTCCCAATGCTGCCTCTATGCTGAAAAAAATTCCATTATCTTCCTTCATCATCAATACCACCATCATTCACTTATATTAGATGCGATGAATTGGTCATTTGGGATTATCTTTCATTAATTGTTTCCACAATTTTATCCTTCTTTTTTATGGCATTATCTGCTGCTTTTTGAACTTTTTCTTTCATGGATTGGAAATCGTCAGGTTCTACATCGCCCACAATCTTTTTTATCTTAGTGTAGGCCGCTTCCCTGAATAGAGGTTTTAGTTCCTCTTCTCCTGTTTCTTTGATCAGTTTTGAGACACCTGTCTGATCAACGAATCCGATTTCATCAATTCTAACGCCTGCATTAGATATAGCATTTTTAACACGTGGTGCAACGTCTTCAGGAGCTATTATCATCAAAGAATCCACAGAAACACCTAAAGGATCTATATCTAGTTTTTCTAACATATCCAGTACTTTGGGATTAACCATGGCTCTTATTTTGTCCTCATAGAACGTCAGTCCAAGACCGGTTGTTTTGGTTATTTCGTGTGCATCTCCCCTTAATCCGCCGTTGGTAACATCTGTCATAGCATGTACTTCAGGTAGGAGTCCTGCTTGGAATATGGCCTCAGATGCTTTTATAAAATTTATATCCATTGTTTCCCATACTACATCGAACATTCCATGGTATATGGCAGTTGTTGAGATGGTTCCACCACCTGAACCTTCTGTAAGAAGCACAACATCTTTAGCTTCAGCTCTTTTTCTTGCTGTTGGCGGATACTCTGATATTCCAACAGCGCCGACAGCACTTACTAACCGATCCCCTAAAACCATGTCTCCTCCTATTCTGAGTGTACTACCTGCTACAAGTGGTACATCGACAAGTTCCGATACTGCGCAAACTCCTGCTGTGAAGTCAAAAAGTTTTCCAACGTCTCCATCATCTGCTAGGTGAAGATCACTGAGCATCGCAATTGGATCTGCACCCATAACACAAACATCTCGTAAAGTGGCCCTGGACACATGAAATCCGCCTAAAAATGGATATTCACTAAGCCGGGAGTGGATTCCATCTACGGCTGTTGTTACATACACATCTTTCTTACCTACTTCTGCTTTAACTACTCCTCCATCGTCTTGCGCTGATGGTGATATGAAAGCACTACTTTGGGTACTTGAAACAATTTCTGCTATTTTTCTGTGTACAAAGAAATCGCCTGCACCCCTCGATCCAACACCTATTTCACCCATTGATACATTAGATTCAGGATATTTAATGAGGTACCTCATGAACTCATCAGGGTACGAATCAATTTTGAGTGTATTTTTAACTTCTTCAATAACTGCAGCTGCCATAGCATAGGCTTTTTCATGATCAACATCTTTATATTCTAATATCTTACTAGCTAGGGTTTTTTGGACGGTAATTTCGTCCTCATATTTGATTTTACGTCTTACAAAACCTTCTATATCCACTTACCACACCTTTTTTTGTGTATCTGTTCTATGTTACTGAATAATATTAATACTTATCGTTGAAAAATTAATAAGAATATTTTATTCTTAAATTACCTGCACATCTGGAAAACTTGGATTTCACTGTACCAATTTAACAAAGTTTTTAAGTATCTGAAGCCCCTTTTCACCGCTTTTTTCAGGGTGAAATTGGGTTGCAAAAATGTTTTCTTTACAAATAACAGCAGGAACGTCAATACAATAATTAACTGTTGCTGCAATTATATTCTTGTCTTCGGGGTTTACATAGTAAGANNTTTTAATTTCTAATTGATTCCACCCCATTTGGGGTATTTTAAGCCCATTTTCCTTCACAGAATCTGGAAAGTGTAACACTTCTCCATGAAAAATATCAAGACCGGGAATGTCCGGACTTTCTTCACTGGTGGAAAAAAGAACTTGTAACCCAAGACAAACTCCTAAAAATGGCTTACCAGTAGCTATATGGTCTTCTATGGAGTTTTCATATTTACCGAGATTTTCCATAGCATTTCCAAAAGCACCCACTCCGGGTAGTACAAGTGCTTCAGCATCGTCTATATCCTTTAATGAAGATGAAATAATTGCATTGGCATTGATCTTTTTGAAACCATTTTTTATACTTTTAAGGTTTCCAGATCCATAATCTACGATAGTTATCATGTTTAATCCTACCAAAAACAACTATAATCTACTTTCAAATTTTCATCTAAATTGAAAATTAAATGAGTTCTATCGGGTCATGTAATAATCTTTAACCCTAATGGTGTCATTCAAATGGGGTGTTGAAATTTCATGCAGAACTGTGTTTTCCATGGCCACTATAGAATGTCTTTCTTCAGGTTCAATTCTAATGGTGTCATTTTTTCCAAAGTATTCCTTCCGATCTTTAAATTCAATGTAACCTGCACCAGAGACAATGTACATCGTCTCATCTTTATGGGCATGGTAATGGAAAGAAGTCTGGTAACCTTCCCTTAAAAATAGTTCCTTGGTCAGATATTTTTCGGTGTTAATAAGGATCTTTTCATATCCCCATGGTTTATCTTCTCTGTTTTCATATTCCTTTTTAATGGCTTCAAGCTCTTTTGATGTGTCTATTGCCATCCAGAATAGTCCATCTTCTTTGTAATAACTTAGTTTGTTATCCTTAGCTAGCATGGGAAAAACCGTCTTTTCAATGTCCCCTACTTCAAAACTGCCGAAATCTATTTCTCCTTTCGAAAAGTAGACTCCTCCGTTAATATAATAATCAAGCACAGGCTTTTCTTTGAATGAAACTAGCCTGTCTCCACTGATATCCACAATTCCGTAAGGTGAAACCATCTTTGTAATAAATATTGAAAGGGGGTAATCTGATTTTTGGCCCTGTTCTATCATTTTTTTAATGTTCAAATCAGCTACAACGTCACCGTTTCTTATAACACACTGTTCATTATCTTTAAGATGTTCCATACCTAATTTAATAGCATTTAAAGTTCCTAGAGGTTCATCTTCCACGATATATTCAATCTCAACACCCTTATATTCCTCTCCATATCTTTCACGGATTTTTTCACTTAAAAATCCTGTTAAAAGAAGTACCTTGTCAACTCCTGCATTTTTAAAGTCAAAGAGTTGTTTGTCTAAAATGGTATAGTCATCTTTAATCTCTATGAGTGGTTTAGGAACTGTTTCGGTTAAAGGTCTTAACCTCTTTCCAAAGCCTCCACAGAGTATCATTCCAATGGTTCTCGTCATTAATATCACCTTACAAATTTAAAATGATTTTATTAATATGGCTATACTATTAAATCTATTATATATAAAAATTCTTCAAATATCCATCAACCCTTTTAGGGAATCTCCAAAATCTGATGGTACAATCCGGTCTGTTCCTAGTGTTTTGGCATGGGCATCAAGTTCTGTAACTACGTAGGTGTATCCCAATTTTTTTAGGGGTTCAACCAGTCTAGGGCCGTCTGTAACAGCTATTGATATTGTTTCTACTTCTTCTATGGGCAAGGCATGTGGAACTCCTGCTACAACTATCATATCAAATTTATTTTGGTTCAAAATTTTCACTGCCACCTTTCCTGTTATGGGATACTCGTCAAGACCTCCTGTAAGTTCATCAATAATTATTCCATTTTCTGAAAGCTCATTTTTGATATTTACTGCATGTTGTCTTATCCTTGGAAGTCCCACCCTTTCATCGAGGTTTGCTATAATAGTTACCTTGTTATTTGGGTTTACTTTTTCAAATGGGATTTTCAATATATCCGAGAAAAGATAGGATGTTTCTTTCTTAGCATTAAGTACCAATGCTATTTTATCTCCATTTTCATAAGATTCAAGAAGTATTTTGGCTACTTTGACTTTGTTGTCACCATATGATGGTTTTATGTATCCTCCCTGCGCCATTCCCCTAGTTTTTTCGATTTCAGTAGCTAGTTGGAGCATTTTATTCTGGCGTTCCATTTCAATTATTGGGATAACTCCTTCATTTGAAGCAGCATTCAAAACGGCTATAGCTCCTTCTGTGTTATCTCCCTCTCCCAATCCTCCATGTGATTCAACTATAAGTACTTTTGCATTAATATTGGCATTTTTAACAGCTTCTTTCATATCTTCACCAATAATCATACTCACACATGTTCCAACAACTCCAACAAGCTTTGGTGAGAACATTTCATCCACCTTATGTAGTGTTTCTTCAAGTTTTCCTGATGCACCGAATATGAAATCATTTTCAGACATTGCTGTTGTCACGACCCTGACACCATCGTTTTCTAGAAGGCGGCCTGTTCTAAAACAGCAGCCGTGTGGACCGTGTAATATGATCACATCAGCATTCATATCGCGTAATGTGTATAACGAAGCTGCTATTGGGCTTGGTCTTGGATGCAAATTTATCACCCCGGATAGGTTTATAAAAATTTTTATTATGATAATTAATTATTTTGAATTGGAATTATAGATATAATTTTAACCTTAATAAGTTCTTTACTCCATTTTATTGGCAATAAATTTATCAAAATTATTATGATAATTTCATTTTATTCTGTGTGTTATTTAACAAATCATTAACATACTATTAATTATAATAAAATCGGTAGAAGGATAGGTTAATTTCATACTACTATAAAGATGTGATGAAGTTGGATAGGAATCTAATCTTTGTAATACTTTTAATAATTGGATTAATTGGATTTTCAGTTTATAATGGTGAAAATAGTTCAAAGAAAATTCAAATTTCAGATTTCTTCAAATTTGAACCATCATCATACACTCAGACACTGGGAAATACAGATTATGGTCACGTTATTAGAGGAGGACCATATGGAAACAAGGATTCAGATGTTAAGATAGCATACATTGTTGGAGTACATCCACTAGAATATAAATCACACATGGCAATTTTAGAGGCTTTATTAACTCATGAAAACTCTTTAAAATACAGTTATTATATATACATCGTTAAAGTTACACGTAATGCTTCTGATTATAATAATGGAAGGATTAACGGTCAGTTACTTGCTTATAAATATGCTGTTCCAGATATTGTGGCAAAAAAATTCAACTTGGTAATAGATGTGCATTCAAATAGGGGTAATTATAAAGAAAAGAGATTTTTTGATGTTCCTCTAAATGACAAAATTTCTAAAAACATTGCTTTCCAGATAATAAATAAAATTTCATGGGCGGTTTTTTATATTCCTCCACTAGAAAAAGGACCAACAAGCGGACCTTATGTTATATATCCATTAATAAATTCTGGTATTCCCACTATGGTTTACGAAACCTACATGTACGAACCCTATAAAACAACTTTGATACATGCAAATGATTTAATTGAAGCAGTTAATCAGTTGAATTTATAAATCAACAATTATGAGTAGTTTAAATGATAATAACTAACCTGATCCATGGAAAATTTATTGATCGTCCCAATAGATTTGTTGTAGTATTTGAAACAGAACCTGGTTTAACTGAAACAGCCCATTTAAGAGATCCTGGTAGGCTTAAAGAGCTTTTAATTCCGGGAGCTAAGCTTCTTCTCAGAAAAGCCAAACCCAATCCTAAAAGGAAAACAAAATACGATGTTATAGCAGTTTTTAATCAGGATATTTGGGTATTAATAAATTCTGGATTTCACAGTGACATTGCAGCGGATCTTATTGAATCTGGGCTTATAAAAGAACTTTCAAATTATTCTATACTGAGAAGGGAGTACACGTATAGTAAAAGTAGGATAGATTTCCTTCTGACCAACCAAGAAAAATTTAAGATGCTTCTTGAAGTTAAGGGATGCACACTTGTAGAAAAGGGTCTTGCCAAATTTCCTGATGCACCAACATTAAGAGGTAAAAAGCATCTTGAAGAGTTAAGTCATTCAATTCGCGACGGATTTAAAGCAGCTGCACTTTTCCTGATAATAAGGGATGATGCAATGGAATTCACACCTAACACTGCCATGGATCCAGATTTTTCAGCAGCATTAGGAAGTGCAATGGAAAATGGCGTATTTATAATTGCTTATTCATTTAAAAATATATATAAAAACCATTCATTCTATATTAAACCATTTAAAAGAATAAATTTAAGGATGGATGTTTGAATCTAAAGTTTTTATTTTATTTTTACATTCGATACACTGGAAATGCATGTCTCTCTCTTATTGGAAATGAAATTATTACTAAATTTTATAGTGTTTCTAAAATAAATAATAGAATATAAAAATTGTTTTGGATGAAATTAAAAGAAACTAGGTGATGTTCACTATGAAATGTGATGTTTTAATTATAGGGGCTGGTCCAGCAGGCCTTTTTGCAGCCAATGAATTGGCAGACAAACTTAAAGTCGTTGTGGTAGATAAGGGCAGGGCTTTAAACGAAAGAACTTGTGTAGCTCTTATGAATGGTCGTTGTAGAAAATGTCTTCCATGTAATATAACAGGGGGCTTAGGTGGTGCTGGTGGACTTTCAGATGGAAAACTAAATCTAAGACCCGATATTGGTGGAAATCTTGAAGAATTTGTTAGTAATAAGGAAGCTTGGAGCATCATTAATAAAATAGATCAAATATTTCTTAAACATGGAGCATCCGAAGAACTTTACGCCCCTGATAACGACGAAATATCACCTATACTTAAGAGAGCAGCAGCTACAGGAATAAAATTTATACCCATAGTACAGAGACACATGGGTTCTGATAAAACCCCGCCTATAATAAATTCTATTAAAGAAGAATTGGAAGAAAAAGGCGTTCTTTTCATGTTGGAGACGGAAGTATTGGATATAATTGTGGATGATAGATTAAAAGGAGCTAAACTCAGAAATAATAATGAAGGAGATTTTCTTGTTAAATGTGACTATTTAATTGCAGCACCTGGAAGAATTGGAGCTAAATGGCTGTCAGATCAGACTGATAAACTTGAAATTCCAGTGAGACATAATCCTGTTGATGTAGGTGTGAGGGTGGAACTTCCTCAAATTGTTATGGATGAAATTACTAAGATCAACTGGGATCCCAAGTTTCATATAATTACAAAGACTTATGACGACTTTGTTCGGACTTTTTGTGTATGTAATAAAGGATTTGTTGTTGAAGAAGTGTATGATGATTTTATGGGTGTGAATGGCCACTCAATGAGGGATAAATTATCTGAAAATACCAACTTCGCATTTTTAGTGAGAGTAGAACTTACCGAACCCGTTGAAAATACTTCAGATTATGCATTTTCAATTGCAACCATAACTAACACCCTTGGTGGAGGTAAACCGATTCTACAAAGGTTAGGTGATCTTAGAAAGGGTAGAAGGTCAACTTGGAGAAGACTTGAAAGAAGTAATGTTGTGCCAACATTTGATTGTGTAACTCCGGGTGATATTGCAATGGCACTACCTCATAGGGTGGTGGTGGATATTATAGAGGGTCTTGAAGCATTAGATAAGGTTATGCCTGGAGTTGCTTCTGATTCTACCCTGCTGTACGCCCCTGAGATAAAATTATATGCAATGCGTCTTGAAATGGACAAAAACATGAAAACCAGGATAGATGGTCTTTATGGTGCCGGAGATGGTGCGGGAGTTTCCAGAGGAATAGTAGGGGCAGCTGCAACGGGTATTATCGCTGCAAGGGATATTTTAGAAAAAATAAAATGAATCAGAAAAAAAATATTAGTATCTGTAAATTACTTATCTTTTATTTTTTTAATAATATCTCAACTTTATTTTAATATTTGAATTGAATACTTATGTTGTTCAATTTTATTTAATGTGGATTTGTTCATGTTTTAATATAAATTTGAGGGGATAAAAAATGGAAATTGTTAAATCAATTTTATATTTCATACTAGCAGGATTATGTGAATAGGAGGGGGATACCTTATATGGCTCTGGCTAAGTGATGGTGGAAGTTTCTGGATTGCAATCTAAGGTGGAATAATCCTTGTTTTATATTGAATAGTTGCAACATTTCAACCAGCAAATTGGAAGAGTATACGCTGCTTACGGTGGAGTTTTCATAATAATGGCCATAATATAGGGATGGCAAGTTGATAAAGTAGTTCCTGATCGTTTTGAATTATAGGAGAATTATTGCCCTTACTGGAATGATTGTAATTATGTACTGGCCAAGATAATAGTCGAAATGAACGAAAAAAAGCTCAATAAGTACTTAATTTATTTTTAAGTGATTATACGATTAATTAGTTATTATGATGTATTGAAATGAGTTAAAATAACTATTACATCAATTCAGCCTTGTAAGTACTCTTCACGGCGGAAGTTTGATCTACTGACTAAGAATAAGAGTATATCAATAAAAATGAGGAATAGAACCCTTTGATTAAATAGTATATTTTCATTATGTACACCACTATCTGCATATGATACTTATGATGTCGCCGTCTTCCAATTCGTGGTCACTTGAAATTCTTCTGCAACTTCTAGCGTCCAGAGCATGCATAAAACTATCACCTATATCTGTGTGTATCACATAGGCCATGTCACGTGGTTTGGATCCTTTCCTTATGAGCAGTGCATCTGGTAAAATGTTACCCTTTTGATCCGATAATTTGTGTTCATCTTCAACAGGAAATACTACAATCATATCCAGAACATCAAAAACAGCTTTATTAAGTGCTTTCTGAACTCCTGTACTACCATATTTATCAAGAACATGCACTTTTATATAATTCAACGCTTTCATTTGGGTTTCAGAGAGCTTTTCGGGCTTAAGTATCTGAAAGTCTGAATCACCACTAAAATAACTAATTAAACCAGCATCTGAAGCACGTATAAGTGCAAGTTCAGATTCAGCAGAAGCAGGTATTACATTTCCGTATTTCTCTTCTAATCGTTTGATGTTCTCCTCAGATGTTGGCATATCTGCCTTGTTTGCAACTATTAACATTGGTTTTGCCCTTTTAAGAAGTTCTTCTAGTACTTTTATGATATCAGAATCATCCCATTTATCATAATCCTTGTCTATGACTTTTTTAGCTTCAATTATATCTTCAAGCATTATCCCTGTACCACTTAACTGTTCAGCAATTACCTTTGCAAGATCCAACCTTTCTGACATTACTTTTCTGATCATTTTGTTCCAGTTTTTCTTTAAAATCCCAAAGAGCCACATTGTAATTTCATGCTCTAAAAACTCCACATCTTCAATTGGGTCGTGAGTTCCAGGTTCACAAGGCCTACCCTCTTCATCAGTGGATCCTGAAGCATCAATTATATGAATAAATGCTTTTGCTTGTCTTAAATCGTCTAGAAATTTATTTCCTAAACCGCGGCCTTCATGGGCTCCAGGAACAAGTCCTGCAACGTCTATAAGTTCTACTGGTATTAACCTCTTGCCTTCAACACATTTTGAATTATGTGGATTGCATGTGATCTCTAATTCTGTGCAGGGACATTCTGTTACAACATGTGCAACTGCCTTGTTGGCGTTTATAGTTGTGAATGGATAACTTGCAACTTCTACTTCTGATAATGTCGCGGAATTAAAAAAAGATGATTTTCCAACGTTTGGTTTTCCTGTTACAGCGATTTGAAGCATTTTTTTTCTTCCTTAAATTTTGTGAATCTATCAAACTAATTTAAAAGATCATGTAGTTACTTTTAATCTAAGTTATTTTACTGTTTTCTAAACTTAATTTTTGGGAGATTAAACTCTGTTTTATAACATAAGTAAACTATTATTTCAAATATATCTTATTATTTTCCTTATGATATCCTCAATAATGACATATTATAAAATGTGGTTCTAAAATTATTGCTCTAGGAGTGGATCTTATTTGTAACATTCTCTTTGGATTATTATTCTTTATAAAAATTAATCTCATTTCAATTTCTTTATAGAAATCTAGAAATTCGTGCATAGGAAAAACAATCAAATCTTTGTGTTCATTGAAGATGCTAAGATAATGAAAGAACCTCCCCTATCTCATTCATTTCAATAAATTTACTCTCATATTACAATACTTCTCTTCAAGGAGAACACTACCATATTCCAAGTGAGAAAGAGTATGATAAATAATTTGTATTTAATATTAATTAATTCAAAATTAATTAAATTTTCAAAGTAGCAAAAAATATATTATTATCCTATTGAGGATAATTAAATTTGGTTACCTCATACTTGTGTTTTGAACCAGAAGAGATCGTATACTATTCTATGAGGATATAATATGAATTTATAAGTAAAAATAGTTCCATATTACCCCACAAAATAGATATGAACAAATATGTTGAACGGGTACATAATAATGAATTTAAAGGGGAAACAAAAGGATATCCTGCATTCCTTAAGTTTCTTGAGGATATCTTTAATAAAAGTATTACCTAAAATTGCTAAATAGAATGTACCCACTGTGGGAACATTTAACCTATTTATCCAAGTCTTCAACTCGTTGATCTAAAAATAAAGAAAAATTTACGTAAATTGATTTAAGATTATCAGTTAATTGTTCTTCATTTACAGGAACTAAATCTCGATATTTCATTGTTAACCCAAAAATAGTTTTATCATCTACTTCTTGGGCTTCTGTAAATTCAACTTCACCAAGAGGAATTATCATTCTCCAAAGTTTTAAACCATTTATGAGTTTTTCTAATTTTAATTCTCCAAAAGTTTGATTAATCGAATATAATAAAAAGGAAGTACCTCTTAAAGGTTCTTGTTTGCCTCCCTCTTTTATCCCATGAAATTTTAAGTCAATTCCCATCATCATCCCTTTTATTAAGATTATTAGTGATCATACTAATCACTATTACTATTTCATCATTAGTAAGATCTTGATTTATAACATTAAATCTCTCAAATTAAATTAAATTATAAATTTTTTTGTAGTGGTTTTGGTTCAACCTATTAAAATAGCATAAAAGTTAATTTATCTGTATTATTTTCTAATAAAATTTCAAATTACGTTTTGTATTCATACTCGTTTTTATATAATTTTGTCCAATCAACACATTCTGGAAGGTTAAAGATTGGATAGAATAGAATAAAGGGGAAATCACATTATAAACGGAATATATACTCTGGAATAAAATTTAGTATAAGCTTTTTCATCAAATTTAGGGTAATCCAATTTTTCATCTTTGAAAATTCCTATATAAGTGAGATAAAAGTATTTTTTAGAAATTAGAAATATTGCGGAATAATCTTTTAAAAAGTCTTCAAAATTGTTTTCATCACATTTTATTTTGTCTCCTAGATCAAGCATTTCTTCATTGATTTTTTCTCTTATTTCAAGCATCCTGGAATAAATTTCATCCTCATTTTTATCTACTACTTCATTAAACTGTTTAATAAATTCTTCAGTAAGATCTCCACTTAATCCTTCTATTTCATTAAAATTTTCAAAAACAAAACTTTTTATATAATTTGATACGACCCTCTTTTCCATAAATATCACCAATAATAGTTTTGTTATTGAACACACTTAATTTAATCTAATAATCTTTAACTTAGAAACGGCCCATACTCCTCCAAGTAAACACTGTTAATTGATAAATGTGATGGAATTAAGTATACTTTTAATAAAAATGATATCTGAATGTCATCAAACCTCCAAGAATTTTAACATAAGTTAAACTCATAATATAAAATGGAGCAGATATGTTTTTCTTCTCTAATTTTTTACCAATTCAACCCCGAATTGGTCCCCTCAAATGTGGAGAAGCATCTTCTGCTCCATCTAAAACTAATAACTAATTTTAAATACAAGATTTATCCAAAAATAATTATTAGAGCAATGAATGTAAACATATTTTACTTACAATTGCTCCTAAAAATTTGTTCATAAATAAAAGAAACCCAATACCTGCTCATAAATTTAAAAAAAATAAAAACCAAATTGGCATATAGTTGGTATGTCAGCTGAAGAAAGCTGTAAAAATTATTCCTCTTCATATTGGCGAGAATAAGTATAACTAATCATATTTGCCATGGGATAACTTACAATATTTTCATTATCAACTGCAACTTTGATAAGATTATTTTTTTCATTTATTTCAATACCCATGACAAGGTTATCATTAAATTTCCCACTTCTTTTCAATAATAATTCAGATTGATCCATGTATGTAATTAAAACCCAATCTACAAACATTTCTTAACATCCCCTAATACCTTTATGTAACTATCTTCTTAATTTATTTTTACTGGTATCTGAATTCATCATTATATTTACTAGGGGGTATCCAGTTTGGATTATATTTTTTTAACATATTAATTTCATTCGATCCTATTTAAAAAAAAATAATTTAATATAATCAATAATTTAATTAATTGTTTTTATCCTTCAACTTCCCAAATAAATATGTTTTTCTGCTGTTTTGCCCTTTTTAGCTAATTTTTGTTTTTCAAGTAGTCTCTTTTGTTTTTTCCTGTGATTATATACTTTGTTATGGATTAACATTTTTTTTCTCCTTTTAATTTTTTTATGTAACTACTAGAATAAATTTTTGACTTCTAATTCCTATAAAAAATGTCACAGATTTCAAATAGATCCTCCAATAAAATATAAATGGAGATGTTCCCTTGAGGAGATAATCTCCTTAAAATTTTTTGCGAAAAATCGGGGGACATACTCCCTTTAAAAAAGAATTTATACTATCAATATATATTTTTCAGTACCAAAAGCCTTTAAACTCCTTAAGGAAATACGTGATGTTGCATTAGCCATTATCAATAAAAATAAGCCTGCAGTAAGGATTGTTATTATTTAATTGTTCAAATTTATCCATACTTTCCAACTATTTTTTTTTCACTTTTATTAATATGTTCTATACTAATTACATTATATATCAAAACCCTTGGATAAGATGATATAACAACGATTTCCATCCATCCCGAAGGTTTCAAGGTGGATATACCATCCATTGATCTTGTATTTATTTAGTTCATCATAAAATTTTTCTTTATTTGTTGTTTCTAATATTTTCCATTGCATAAATTTTCCTCAATTCAATTTTTTATAGGATTTATTAATTTTTTTTAATTGAACTCAAATTTCAACACAATTATTATTCATTCATAATATAAATTTGTTAATAAATATTAAAAGACCATGTTAAATAACAATTTCTGATAAAATAAAAAATTAAAATAAAAGAATTATTTAATAAATTTAACCTTGAATAACCTTCTATATATTGTATATAATATAAAAAAAAGTAATTGATTAAACATCATTGTTTAGTATCAATAATTAATTGTAAATATTCTTTAGAGGAAAATAATGTCAAAGCTTCATCTTGTTGGTATAGGTCCAGGTTCAAAGGAATATTTAACTTTTAAGGCAACAAGTACTGTTGAATCGTCCGATATATTAATTGGTAGTAAAAGGGCTCTTGAACTTTTTTCAGAAGTTGATGTTGATAAATTAGAGCTCGGAGCCCATAATATAGGTGAAATGCTTAATTATGCAGTTTCAAAGGCATGTGAGGGAAAAAATGTAGCTCTTCTCTCCACCGGAGATCCGGGCTTTTCCGGGGTTTTAAAACCAATTCTCAAATTAGCTGGAAATTTAGAATTTGATGTGGTACCTGGAGTAAGTTCAGTTCAAATATGTGCCTCAAAGCTTAAGATATCGTGGGATGAAGCAAACATTATTACAATGCATGGTAAAGGTATTTCTGATGAACTAATTTCATTAATTAATAACGGAAAAACAACAATAATCCTTCCAAATACTACAGTAGAAGAGACTACTAAATATTTACTGGATAAAGGTGTTGATCCAAATAGGAAAGTTTCAATATGCGAAAATATTAGTTATCCTGATGAAAAGATAATAAATACAACACTTAAAGATGTTTTGAGTAATAAATTCGGTTATATGTGTGTTTTAGTAGTTTACTAAATAAGGTGGGAAAGATTAAGATATCAAAATTATTTTTAAAGCTTAAAAATGACATTAATCAATATCAATCATTTATAAAACCAAGTGATCTAATTCGAAATGATCCTGTCCAAAATATGATGTCAGAATTTAATTTAGAGAACTATAACAAGTTAATTAACTCTAAATTTACTGGAAACGATTATGAAATCGATGATAAATTATTAGAAGATTTTAAAAGTAGTATAGACAATTATTTTAATTTATATGCACCTGATGATGAGGAATTTAAAGAATTTATAAAGATCATATCAATTTATCTCACATTCATTGAAAAAAAACCGTTACACCCTTTGGGAATTGTTTTTTCAGGAGGTTATACAGTTTATCAAATAGGAAATTCCTATTACTGTTCAGGAAAAAAATTCTTCATTAAAGAGGATAAATCCCTATGTAACNNGGAATACATGAATCACAAGCATAGTTCTCCATTATCTGATTTCCATGATGGAATAAGAATTTTTCATTATAAAAAAAGAGAAATATTGGGTATATTAACCCTTAATTCATTGGGAGTGCTTTAACTTCTTCGGAATGATTTCCGTATAGTATATCTCCGATCTCAGTTAAACGGTCCATTCCTTTGACTTCATGCTTTTGTAGTGGAATCTCCGCAATAACCTGCTCACCAAATTTTTGTTGGATGGTTTTAAGCCTCTGCTGTTGGATCTTTCTTCTTGCTGCACAGAACTCACAGTCAGCTTCTTCAGGCTGGATCTGGTTGACAATAACACCATCTGTATACATATTGAATTTATGAAGAGCTTCCATTGCACGTTCTGACTCGTAGATAGACATCTCTTCTGGTATAACAACTGTTTTAAAGGATGTTCTCATAGGATCGGCCATTATGCCTCTTGCTTCCTTTATTCTCTTCTTAGTATCTTCCATGTCCTCTAAAGCTTTGTCTTCTTCTTCTTCATCGCCCATGAAGGGCATAATATTTTTGAATGCTTTTGCCATACTTCCGATTTGGCGCCTGACAGTTATCATCTTTCCAACCCATGAATCCATCATTTCAGGGAACGAAAGTAACCTTAGTGTGTGTCCAGTTGGTGCAGTATCGAATATAACTATGTCGTACTCATCTGTGGTCATGTATTGAAGAAATTTGTCGAATGCTGCTGCTTCGTCGATACCAGGTGACATTGAAGCCATATCCATTTGGTCCTGCATCATACCCATATCCATACCAGGATTTATTGCTTGTTGCTCTTTCATTTTGACTTGGTAGTCCTGCATTGCAATTTCAGGGTCTATTTCAAGTGCTTCAAGGTTTTCAGCTATTGGGGTTGGATTGTGGCCAATATTTCTTTCGTATGAATCTGATAGGGAGTGTGCTGGATCAGTAGATATTACCAAGGTCTTTTTGCCATGCCTTGAGAACCATAAAGCTGTAGCAGCAGATATGGTAGTTTTTCCTACTCCTCCTTTACCCCCAATAAATACAAATGTTGTTTTTCCTTTATTGAACTTAAAAACGTCTCTAAATGCCATTATGTTCCTCCATTTAACATTATTTAATCAGCCTAAAAATTAGCCTAACGTTGTGTTGTATGATATGTTATATTTATTTTTAAAGTTATTCTATTTGGGCTCATATATTAAACAAATCAAAAGATTTGAAACTTAGATCAAGAATCAATTAAATACAATTTTTAATGCCCATTTCTCTTTATTTACATTTTCATACTATAATCCTTAGGGTCAAAATATCATATTTTATTTAATTTTTTAAACAAATTGATGATGGGAACTTATGTAAGGTTTAAGTAAATTATACGGAAAGGAAAAAATAATATTAATCAAAAATTAATTTAATTAATTAAAAAAACAAATAGAATAAATGTTGATCTAGGCAAAAAAATATTAAATCCTCAACAGTGGTTAAGAATGCAAGAAGTAACAACTAATATTCCATGGAAAGATCTAGAAGAAACTGCTAAAAAAATCTCCAGTTTTATAGAGGATAAGGTGAGTGAATCTAAAACTTCTGGGGTAGTTATTGGTCTTAGTGGGGGTTTAGATTCCTCAACAACTGCTTATCTATGTGCTGAAACTATTAAAAAAGATAGGATATTGGGAATTATAATGCCGACAGTTACAACACCAGTTGAAGATATTGAAGCTGCAATAATCGTTGCTGAGGCACTTGGAATTGAATATGAGATCATACATGTTGACGATCTAATCGCGCCATTTAAGGAAATATGTATCCACGCAACCAATAAAGATCAAGGAAACATAGAACATAGTGATATTGCAAACGCCAACCTTAAGGCAAGGATAAGGATGATGATACTATATTACCATGCAAATCATCTTAACCGGCTAGTAATTGGAACAGGTAACAGATCAGAGCTTCTTGTAGGTTACTTCACCAAACACGGCGATGGTGGTGTGGATTTACTACCGATCGGCGATCTTTACAAAACAGAAGTTAGGATGTTAGCATCACAAATAGGAGTACCCAAAGAAATAATAGAAAAACCACCGACAGCAGGATTATGGGCAGGTCAAACAGACGAAGATGAGCTAGGAATAAAATATGAGTTTCTTGATAAAGTATTGTATCTTATGGTTGATAGGAAGATAGAAGACCATGAAATATCACAAAGGCTTGAAATACCCCTCAGTGAAGTAATAAGGATAAAAAAGAAAGTAGAGTCTTCAGGTCACAAATTGAAACCAGCCCCATCTCCTGATACCATTTAAATTTTTTCATTCCTAAAAAGAGGAGTTACAATGTATTCAATTATTTATATTACAACTTCTGGAGTTTCAGAATCCAAAAAAATAGCGATAAAACTCCTCGAAGAAAAACTTGCAGTATGCATTAATATTATACCGACCATAGAGTCCATTTACTTGTGGAAACATGAAATTGAGGAAGATACAGAATCCATTATGGTGGTTAAAACAAAGTCAGTACTGGTTGAAGAAGTTATCAAAAGGGTTGAAGAGATTCACAGCTATGAAATTCCTTGTATATTAGAAATAACCATTAATAAAGGCTCTAAAAAATATTTAAAGTGGATGGAAAGTGAATTAAGTTAAAAATATGATAATCAACATAGTGAAATTATAACATTTTAATCATCTTCAAAAAAAATTATTTTCTTTAAATAAATTCTCAATTTATAATACATCAATTAATTTATTATAAACAATATTAATTCTAAATAAAGAAATTCAGTTAATTAAATAGTTTTAAGTTTATTCTGGGGTGATCATTTGACGGACATTAAGGTTGAAGAGAAATGGCAGCGGATATGGCAGGAATCAAATATATTCCAGTCGGATCCCAATGATAAAAAGAAAATATTCGTGACGGTTGCATATCCATATCCAAGTGGTGCAATGCACATTGGACATGGAAGAACATACACGGTACCAGATGTTTATGCTCGTTTCAAGAGAATGCAGGGATTTAATGTCCTTTTCCCGATGGCTTGGCATGTTACCGGGGCTCCCGTAGTAGGTATAGCCAAACGTATTAAAAGACATGATCCTTGGACAATGGATATTTACAAAAATATTCATAAAGTGCCTGAAGAAGAGATTGAAAAATTCACAGACCCTAATTATATTGTAGAATACTTCAGCAGTGAATATCATGATGTTATGACACGTATGGGTTATACTATTGACTGGCGAAGAGAATTTAAAACTTTTGATCCACATTATCAAAAATTTATAGAATGGCAGTTCAGAAAACTAAAAGAAAAGGGTCTTGTGCGCATAGGGGAGCATCCTGTAAAGTATTGTCCTGAATGTGAAAATCCAGTGGGAGACCATGACCTTCTCGAAGGTGAGGGAGTTGGAATAAACGAGCTTACACTGGTGAAGTTTGAGTTAGAGGGAGAATATTTGGTAGCAGCTACATATCGTCCTGAAACGCTCTTTGGCGTCACAAATCTCTGGTTAAACCCAGATTCTGAATATGTAAAGGTTAAAATAAATAATGAAGTCTGGATAATAGCAAAGAATGCCTATGGCAATATTTTTAATCAGAAAAAGGATATTTCAATTGTTTCAGATATAGATGCAAAGAATTTAATTGGTAAACACGTTGAAAACCCTTTAACATCATTAGAACATATAATACTGCCCGCACCATTCGTTGATCCTGAATATGGAACAGGTGTAGTTTATTCGGTACCTGGGCATGCTCCAGCTGATCTGATAGCGCTTTTAGACCTTAAAAAAGATAAAATTGAACTCGAAAAATACGGTATCAATGATGAAGTTCAATCCATAAAGGCCATGGGTATGATAAAACTCGAAGGATACAGTGAAATACCTGCAGAGGACATGATAAAGAAGTTTGATGTCAAAAATCAGAATGATTCAAACTTAAAAGAAGCTACAAATGAGTTATACAAGCTTGAACATTCAAAAGGTGTTATGGACAAGAACACAGGAGATTATCAAGGACTTAGGGTAAATGATGCAAGGGATGAAATAATCAAACTCCTTAACGACATAAAAAAAGGAGATATATTATTTGAATTTGCAGAAAGACCTGTTATTTGCAGATGTGGAACCAAATGTGTCGTAAAAATATTGGACGACCAATGGTTCTTGAAATACTCAGACGAAGGATGGAAAGAATTAACCTACCACTGTCTAGATGGTATGAAAATAATCCCTGAAGAAGTAAGGGCTAACTTCGAGTATTACATAGGATGGCTGCAGGATTGGGCATGTTCAAGGAGAATTGGGCTTGGAACTAGATTACCATGGAACAAAGACTGGTTAATAGAACCTTTAAGTGATTCAACAATTTATATGGCATATTATACTATTTCAAAGTACATGAAAGATATTGATCCAGAAGATCTTAATGATCAGTTTTTTGATGATATTTTTTTAGGTTTAAAGTCTAATTCGGAATCTTTCAACAATATCAACCCTGAAATCACCAAAGAAATGAGAAATGAATTCAATTATTGGTATCCTTTAGATTGGAGACTTTCAGCCAAGGATTTGGTTGGAAATCATCTTTCATTCCACTTATTCCATCATTCTGCCATATTCCCTATGGATAAATGGCCTAGGGGTATCGTTGTATTTGGAATGGGACTTCTCGAAGGTAATAAAATGTCCTCATCCAAGGGGAACATAGTGATGCTTGAAGATGCAATTGAAACTTATGGTTCTGATGTTATTAGACTTTTCTTAATGTCATCTGCAGAGCCTTGGCAGGACTTTGATTGGAGGGAAAACGAGGTAAAGGGTATCAGCAAACGATTAGAGTGGTTCTCTGAATTTTCACTGCGTGTTCAAAAAATTTATGATTCTGAGATATGTCTTGAAGATCACAAAACAACTCCAAAAGTTGAAATACCCATAAACAAGTGGATGCTTGCACAAGTCAACATGAGAATAATGGAAGCGACAGAAGCTCTAGAAGGATTCCAAACTAGAAAAGCACTGCAAGATTCATTTTTTCTCTTTAAAAAAGATATTGATCATTTCTTCTATAGAATTGAACACGAATCAGAGAATGAAACTGCAATACAGGAGATTAGAGAGGTTATGGTCTACGTTTTAGGGATATGGATTCGATTGATGGTTCCATTCGTACCCCATATATGTGAAGAGTTATGGGAAAAATATGGAGGAAATGGATTAGTATCTATTACTGAGTGGCCTGAATACAACGTTGATCTCATGGATGAAAAGATTCAAAAGGGTGAAGAGATAGTCTACAGATTATCTAGAGATATAAATGAGATTAAAAAGGTAATAAACATTAAACCCAGCAAAATTCATGTTTACGTATCTCCTGAATGGAAATGGAAGCTATTTGAAATTGCAAATAACATTGGAAAACCTGATATAGGTAAAATAATGCAGGAAGCTATAAAACAGAATGTTCACGACAATAAGAAGGAAATCGCAGAATTTGCAAAGAAGATAGGTAGAGAAATGACCAAGATCAAATATACAGGAATGATAGACGAGTATTCTACCCTGAATAATTCAATCAAGTTTCTGGCAGGAGAGGCAGATGCAGATGTAATTATTTATGATAAGCCTACCTACGATCCAAAAGGTAAATCACGCAAAGCAATGCCCTATAAACCGGCCATATACATAGAATGAGGTTTTTTTATCTAAATTTTTTATTATTTCTTTTTTGATTGAATTACATATACAGGATAGAAAAATGATGAAGCACCCAATTATCTTAAATCAAGTAATAAATTAATAATGAGATTATGGGAATGTTCTAAAATTAAAAGAAATAATTCTAATTTATTCATTATTTTTTTAAAAGGTTCTCTAGTACACCGATACCTTCAACTTCTGCCTTTACAACGTCTCCAACATTCATGGGCCCTACACCTGGCGGTGTTCCAGTTGATATAATGTCTCCTGTTTTCAATGTCATTATATTTGTTATAAATTCTACCAACTCGCAGACATCGAAGATCATGTTCTTGGTATTGGAATTTTGTTTCAACTCTGAATTAAGCCGTAATGATATATTCTGATTCATTGGATCCAATTCTGTTTCAATGCAAGGCCCTATAGGGGCAAATGTGTCGAAGCTTTTAGCCCTGGTCCATTGAATATCTTTTTTTTGCATATCACGAGCAGTAACATCATTAATTACTGTATAACCAGCAATGTATTCCTGGGCATCTTCTCTTTTTACTAGATGAGCTTCATTTGAAATTACTATTCCAAGTTCTACCTCGTAATCTACCTGTACAGAAGATTTTGGATAAATTATATTATCTTGATGCCCTACAACTGCTGTTGAAGGTTTTATGAATATAATAGGCTCTTCAGGAAGTTCCATACCCAGTTCATTTGCATGGTCAGTGTAATTTAAACCGACACAAACTATTTTAGAAGGCAAAATTGGCACATTTATATTCACATCTTCAAGATTATGGCTTCCTAAAATTTCTATATTATCAATATCTGGTGATTTAATGACTTCATCCATCGAAGATTTAATTTCTGTTATTTTTTCACCTTTTAAAACTCCTAGTTTATCTATTTTGTCTGTTTTAAAACTGATTAGCTTCATTAAACTACTCCATCTTGAATGGTTTATTATATTATCAAATTATCCTTTCTATTGGCACAACCAGTATATCACGTGCACCTATTTTTTTTAGGCGATTTACAAGGTTAAATACGTCTTTTTCATCTACAACGGCATGGACAGCTACTATATCTTTATCAGAAAGTACATTTGAAACTGTAGGGCCTGTGAGTCCGGGCATTGCCTTTTTAATTTCGTCTAAAAAAATCTCATTTACGTTCATCATAACTAGTTTTTTACCTTCTGCATCTAAAACACCTTTTATACCCGTTCTTATGGCTTCTATTTTCTCATTATTAACTTTATAGCTTTTTTTATTGGCAATGAGCTTTATAGAGCTTTCAAGGATTGTATCGATTATTTTGAGATGATTCATTTTTAATGTGGTCCCTGTACTCGTTAGATCTGCAATTATATCTGCAACCCCAATAAATGGTGCTATCTCGGTTGAACCACTTAATTCAACGATTTTAGCATTGATTTTGTTGGATTTGAGATATTTTTTGGTCAGATTGGGGAATTCAGTTGCAACTAAAGCACCATCAACAATATCTGATAATTTCTCTATTGATGAATCCTCTGGAACAGCTAAGACTAACTTAGCGCTTCCAAAATTAAGATCTTCCAATATTTCGACTGATGCGCTGTTTTCTTCTATAAGATCGAGGCCNNGTCATTCCAATATCAGCTGCACCGTCCGCAACAAATTCAGGGATGTCAGCAGCTCTAGTGAACATAACACTTATATCATCATCATAAGTCTCTGAAAAAAGCTTTCTGTTGGCAGTATCTTTTACACCAATTCCTGCCTTGCCTAGAAGCTTGACCGCAGGGTCACTGATCCTTCCCTTTGATGGCAGTGCTATTCTTATCTGCATTTAAATCCTCCTATTTAAAATGTTTAAATCTTGATTTGATTACTAATAATTTGATAATAATCTAAAATTTGAACTGTTAGATATTTATGTTCTTCCCATAATTCATATATTGGTGTGAACATGGAAAGCAAAAACATTCTCATAAAAGATGCTGTTATTATCTCTAATGAAATTAAAAAAGGCTCATTATTAATACAAGATGATAAAATAGGGGAAATATCTGATAAAATTGCGATAACTGATGCTGATGAGGTTATAAATGCCGAAGGCAAAGTTTTAATTCCGGGATTAGTTAACACCCATACACATTTATCAATGACACTTATGAGGGGTTTAGCAGACGATATACCGCTTGATAGATGGTTGAACAATCATATATGGCCTGTCGAAGCAGAGTTAAATGGTGAATATTGTTATGCTGGGGCCCTTCTGGCCTGTGCAGAAATGATCAAATCAGGAACAACTTGTTTTAATGATATGTATTTTTTTATGGATCACGTTGCAAGAGCAGCTGATGAAGCAGGGCTCCGTGGAATACTTTCCCATGGGATGATAGATTTTGGAAATGAAGATAAGAGAAACCAAGAATTTAAAGAAAGTATTAGAATAATAAAAAAATGTCACAACACAGGAGAGGGGAGGATCAAAGTTGCATTTGGACCTCACTCGCCCTATACATGTTCACAAAAGCTACTCGAAAAAGTAAAAATTGAATCAGCTAAATATGGTGTAGGGATACACATACATGTATCTGAAACGCAAAAAGAAGTTTCAGATGTTTTAAAAGCACATGGAAAGCGTCCTTTTGAATATTTGGATGATATTGGTTTTTTAGGGAGTGAAGTATCAGCTGCTCATGCAGTTTGGTTATCAGACTCTGAAATAGAAATAATTAAACAAAGAGATGTTAAAATATCTCATAACCCTTCAAGCAACATGAAACTCTCATCAGGAGTCTCTCCAGTAACAGAACTTCTTCGTAAAGGAGTATGTGTTTCAATGGGTACTGATGGATCAGCATCTAACAACAACATGGACCTTTTGGAAGAAATTAAAATAGGTGCACTTCTCCAGAAAGTAACAACCATGGATCCTACTGTTTTAACTGCTGAGAAAGTTTTTAAAATGGTTACAATTGGTGGTGCTGAATCATTAGGGCTTGAAAAACAAATAGGAAGCATTGAAGTGGATAAAAAAGCAGATTTAGCTCTGGTAGATATGAGAACGCCTCAACTAACGCCATTTAGAAATCCTATATCTCATCTAGTATATTCTGCCAATGGCGGTAATGTTGATACCGTGATATGTAATGGTGAGATACTAATGGAAAATAGGAATCTTTTAAGACTTGATGAGGCCATGGTACTTGAAATTGCTGAGAATGCATCAGAAGAACTCCTATCTAAAAGTTGAAAATTGTTATTTTGATATGAAATTATATCTATGCGAGGTATATTTATGAATAAACTAGTCCTGTTTGACATTGACAAGACCCTTCTTGTGGGTTCGACTTTCCATTACACAGCTCTAAAAGATGCATTATCTGAAGTTTATGGAATAAAAAATCCTAAAGCAGTAAAAAAAATGCAGGGTATGACAGATCTCAAAATCATATGTGAAACACTTTCACAAGAAAATATGGATTTACAAACTATAAAAGCTGGTTTAGATGAATGTATGGAGCTTATGTATTTGAAATTTAGGGATGCACTTCAAAAAAACGATTTAAAAGTGCTTGATGGTGTTAAAATACTACTTGAAAACCTTCAAAGATTGGAAATACCTATGGGTTTAGTTACAGGGAATATAGAGGCTATCGCATGGTTAAAACTTGAAAAAGTAGGTTTGAAAAAATATTTTAAATTCGGTGGATTTGGAGATAAGATTATAAAAAGAAGTGGACTAGTTAAAAACGCACTTGACGCCTCAGCAAATAATTTAGGTATAGTTAAACTTGAAAATATTTTCTTAGTTGGGGACACACCTCGTGACATAATAGGTGGGCAGAAATTTGGTGTTAGGACCATAGGAGTTGTTACTGGAGATTTTTCAAAGGAAGAACTCATTCTTGCAGGTGCGGAATTTGTTTTAGAAGATCTGAATGATACAAAGAATGTTTTGGATATCATTCTTAAATGTTAAGTGTTATTAAAATTTTTATTACTCAAAGATTACTGAATGAACTCATTATAGACTATTCTCAATTCATTAATTTTTGTTATATTCAATTTAATACCCCATATTTAATTGATAAATCATATTTTTATCGAATGAGTTACATAATAATTTAAAGGAGGGAAAATATGGGATCCTACTTCAGGGAAAATATAGAAACTTTGCCCCGTGACGAGTTAGATGCACTTGTTGATGATCGCATACGGTACACTGTTAAATATGCGTATGAAAATTCTACTTTTTACAGAAAATGGTTCGATAAAACTGGTGTAAACTATTCTGATGTTCATGACCATCTGGATTTGAGGGAGCTTCCCATAATTTCTGGCGATTTTATCAGGGAGAGACAACCTCCTGAGACTGAAGAGTTCGAATTTAAATCAACACCTTGGGAAAATGTTTTCACGATTCACGAGACAAGTGGAACCAGTGGAGTTCCTAAATCATTTTTTTTAACTTGGGATGATTGGCAGAGATATGCAGAAAAATATGCTCGAGCATTTGTATCCCAGAACTTTGGAAAGGGCGATAGGGTTGTAGTCTGTGCATCATATGGTATGAATGTTGGTGCCAACACCATGACTCTTGCAGCTCAGAAAATTGGTATGACCATAATTCCAGAGGGAAAGTGTACGTTTCCTGTCCGCATTATTAGAAATTACAAGCCAACGGGTATTGTGGGTAGTGTTTTCAAGCTTCTGCGTCTGGCAAGAAGAATGGAATTAGAGGGGATTAAACCTCCAGAATCAAGCATAAAAAGACTTATAGCGGGTGGTGAAAGTTTTTCAGAGGAAGCTCGAACCTACCTTGAGGAAATATGGGATGTGCCTGTTTACAACACATACGGAAGTACTGAAGGAACCATGTGTGGAGAATGCATAAAGAAGGCTGGGCTCCATGTTCCAGAGGATCTTGTCCACCTAGATGTGTACAATCCTCAGCTTGAAAACTTCATAAAAGAGGGTGATTGTGGTAGAATAGTTCTCACAACACTTTTACCAGTAGGTGGGAAAACAGGAAATCTGCTCATTAACTACTATACTGACGATACAACTGTTGTTGTCACAAGGGATAAATGCAGATGTGGCAGAACACACATGCGAATATTAAATCCACAGAGGGAATCTGAAACTGTTTGGGTCGGAGGCTTCCCATTCAACAGGGTTGATGTAGAGCAGGGAGTATTTCAACAAGACAACATGGATTATCTAACAGGGGAATACGAGGCATTTGTATATGGGAATGAAGATGAGACCACTTTGAGGGTCAGAATGGAATGTAAGAATCCTGAAAGTTGTGATAAGGATTTGATTGAGAACAAATTCATCGAAACTTTCCTTAAATATAAACCCGGTCTACAGCAAGCACACATCGATGGAACTTTTAACATGATATTTGATTTTACTAAATCAGAGGGTCTTGAATTCTACCGCATCAAGGGAAGACCTAAACGTTTAGTGGACCGTCGTTGAGTTTAATGATAGAAAAATAAATCTAAATTTCTCATTATAATATTTAATAAATTATATAAAATCGCAGATCTTGAATTTCTTCAAGTTAATAAAAGAACATTTTAAAGTACAAATTATCATACAACTAACTCTGAATAATTAATTTATCATTTCTAAAACTAAAAAAACGGAGAAAAATCTCATGTTAAACGCTGATACATATATAACTGAAGATAATGGAATTGGGGGTAAGATAAGAACCGAATACGAAGATTTCTATGTCGAAGAAATACCTGAACATCTCCCAAGCGGAACTGGACCAAATACATGGCTTTTCATTGAAAAGATAGGCAGAAACACTCTTGATATAGTCCTGGATATTGCAAAGGAGATGAAGATCAGCCGTAAAAGAATGGGATTTGCAGGTATGAAGGATAAATCTGCTCTCACAAGGCAGTGGTTGTGTGTTTCAAACAGCGAAGCTTTAGAACTAGAAGGACTTGAGGATAAGCTTTACAATGTGAAGATTCTTGAAATTAAACAGAACGAGAAGAAGCTTAGAATTGGACAGCTAATTGGTAATAAGTTCAAAATTTTAATCAGGGATACAGAAAATCCAGAAGAGGATGTGAAAACAGCAAATAATGTTTTAAGTCAACTTGAGACTGTTGGAGTTCCCAACTACTATGGATGGCAAAGATTTGGAAAAAACAGACCAAATACTCATCGAGTTGGAGAGTTCTTGATTCATAACGATATAAAAGGTGCTGTTGATTCATACATAGGAAATCCCTACAAAAGAGAGAAAAACCATATAAAGGTTGCAAGAGGGCTTTATGATGATGGGGAATTAGAAGAGGCATATGAAAGCATGCCTGCAGGAATGCGGTACGAGAAGATGATGCTTAGAGAACTCATTAAACAAATGAGGAAAAAAGGAGAGCTTGATGAAAAATCATACATAATAGCAATTGAAAGCCTTCCTAAACCACTGAAGAGGATGTTTGTTCATGCTTACCAGTCTTACCTATTTAACCGGGTAATTAGTGAGAGAAGTAAACTTGGAATAAATAAATACATTAATGGGGATATTATAATCGACAACCAAGAACATTTAGTACATGAATTCGATTTAAATAACATAAATGAGAGGATCGAAAAATTTGAGGTTCATCCTACTGCACCACTCTATGGAACTAAGGTACCACTGGCAACTGGTGAAGTTGGTAAGTTGGAGAAGGAAATTTTAGATGAAGAAGGAATAAAACTTGAAGATTTTGAATGTCCAAAAACACCCAAACTTGGAAGTCATGGACTCCGAAGGGCTTTAAGGTTTAAGATATGGGATGTTTCGGCAGTAAAAACAAACGAAGGTGTTTTGACTGAGTTTTCAATTCCCAAGGGCTGTTATGCAACAGCAGTTCTAAGAGAAATTATGAAAGAAGATGTTTATTGAGATCATTGAAATTATGAGATATTCTTAAAATTATTCAATTTTCATTTTAAATTATTAAAAAAAAATAAAAATAAATTCCTTTAAAAATTAATCAATTTTATTTTAAAATAATTATTCTGCGTACTTTTCAGGGTCTTCTTCGAATTGTTTTTTGCAGCCGGGGGCGCAGAAGTAATATTTCTTTCCCTTATATTCACTTACCCATTTAGCACTTTTTTCATCTACATCCATTTTACAAATAGGATCCACTGCCATTTTATCACCGTCCATAAAATTTATTACTAATATTTCTTAATTTTATAGGGTTTATTTTTTTTTAAATATATTAATGAAACATTCAAATCAAGCGATATGGATATTAAATTCCTATCAATTATTCACAATTTTTTAACTGTATAAAAGATTATTCACGGCTTTGTGGTTTATTCATGAAATAATATGGAATAAAGATTAAAATATTGTTTTATTTAGATGAGTTTATCTTCAATTTTTTAGCAGGTGGAATGTAACCTTTTAACATCAGTGAAAGGCTTACAACAGTTACAGAACTCAGTGCCATTGCAAGACCGGCATATTCCGGTCTGAACATGATTCCAAATGATGGGTAAAGAATTCCAGCAGCAACAGGAATAAGTATAACATTGTATGCAAAGGCCCAAAACAAGTTCTGTTTTATTCGACCCATAACTTTCTTTGAAATTTGGACACTCGCAACAGAGTCCATTAAATCATCTTTAATAAGTACAATGTCGCCACTTTCAATAGCTATATCAGTACCACTACCTATGGCTATTCCAACATCTGCCTGGGCAAGTGCAGGTGCATCATTTATACCATCTCCAACAAATGCTACAACCTCCCCATCTTCCTGCAAACGTTTTACTTCTGCAGATTTGTCCTGTGGGAGAACTTCGGAAATTATTCTATCAATTCCAATCTGGGATGCAATGGCCTTTGCTGTTCTTGCATTATCTCCTGTTATCATGGCTACCTTCAGCTTCATATTTTTTAATCCACTGATGGCATCAGCAGTACTTTCCTTTAGGGTGTCCGCTACAGCTATTATGCAGGATAATGCACCGTTAATCCCCATTATAACAACNNGATCTGTTCCCAATTATAACTTCTCTTCCTTTAACAATCGCCCTTACTCCCTTTCCACCGAAACTGTTAAATTCTCTAATTTCCTGAAGATCTAATCCGTCTTTCTTTGCTTTTCTTACAACAGCATCTCCAAGAGGATGCTCTGAACTAGCTTCCACACTTGCGGCATATCTCAGAAGTTCAGTTTCCCCTATTTCATATCCGATAATATCTGTTACTTCGGGTTTACCCTTTGTAAGAGTACCTGTTTTATCAAAAAGTACAGTGGTGAGTTTTTCTGAAATTTCTAGGGCTTCCCCATTTTTTACTAGAATACCAAATTCTGCTCCTCGTCCTATTCCAACTGTAACCGCTGTTGGGGTTGCAAGACCAAGAGCGCATGGACAGGCTACGACTAGAACGGATATAAGAACTGTTAGGCCGAAAAGTAATGTACTGTCAAATACATAGTACCATAATATGAATGAAACTATTGCTATGGTCAGAATTGTTGGTATGAAATAGGTCACAGCTTTATCCGCTATCCTCTGTACAGGAGGTTTTGATCCTTGAGCAGATTCTACAAGATTTATTATTTGTGCCAGTACAGTATCTTTGCCTATTCTGGCTGCTTTAAACTTTAACGCCCCATTTTTGTTTATGGTTCCTCCAACAACATTTTTACCAGTATTCTTAAATACTGGAATGGGTTCGCCGGTAATTGCAGATTCATCAACATAACTCTCACCAGAAACAACTGTGCCGTCAGCAGGAATCTTTTCACCAGGTTTTACAACCACTATATCATTAATTTCAACATCTTCGATGGGTATTTGAACTTCAATCCCGTCTTTGATAACTGTAGCTGTCTTTGGCTGCATACCAACCAGTTTTTTAATGGCAGTTGATGTTCTACCTTTTGCACGGGCTTCTAGATAACGACCAAGCATAAGAAATCCTGCGAGCATCAGGGCTGTTTCATAGAACATAAATTGTGGCGTTAATAATATATTGAATGTTCCAAGTACGCTTGAAACAAATGCAACTCCAATGCCCATGGAATACATAACGTCCATGTCGAGATTTCTATTTTTAAGTGAACGATAAGCTGCGTTAAAGATTGGATAACTNNAAGGCTATTATTATCCTGTTACGTTTTCCCTTCAGATCTTTTTCCCTAATCTCCTCTTCCATATCGGATGTTTCTTCCCCTTCAACTCCAAGGTGTTGATAACCAAGGTCTACAATCGCATTTTTAAAGTCATTTATGCCGGTCATTTGGGGATTGTAAGTAATATATGCTTTTTCAGATGCTAAATTAACATTAACATGGCTTACTCCATCTATTTTAGTGAGCACATCTTCGATGGCTTTCACACACATTGCACAACTCATATCTCCAATTTTAATGGTTACTTTACCATTTATCACTTCATAACCTGCATTTTCAACAGCTTCTTCTAATTGTGGGAGTTTGAGTTTTTCAGGATTGTACTCTACAATTGCCTCTTCAGTTCCAAGATTAACATGGGCTTTATCAACACCTTCAAGGTTTTGCAATGATTTTTCAATGTTGAGTGCGCAGGATGCACAGCTCATACCAGAAATTTTTATGTTAACGTTTTTTTGAGTCTTAACTATCATCTGAGATCTTCCTTGATACATATGATTAATTATTATATTTGAACCTAAATGATATTTTTAACCATTTTACCGTCTTTAATCACCATTAATATGTTATTTGGATTCCCTAATGATTTTATATTTGTTAAAGGATCTTCTTTGCATATTACAATATCTGCTAGTTTTCCTTCTTCTATTGTTCCTACCCTATCTTCCCATCCTAGACTTTCTGAAGCTCTTTTAGTACTGGCTACTATTGTTTCCATGGGCTTCATTCCCATATCATACATGTAGCCCAACTCCTCTAGATTACGTCCATGGGGAACTACACCCGAGTCTGTTCCCATTACTATCTTTACACCGGCCTTGTAGGCGTTTCTTATGTTATTTTCATGCACATTTTCCATTCGAATAGCATCATCGCGACTCCAGTCTGGAATGTTTGATGTCTCATCTAGAGCCAGCTCTTTGTTTACTTTCATAGCTAGGAACGTTGGAACAAGAAAAGTACCATTGGAAAGCATTAAACCTATACATTCGTCATCGAGACAGGTTCCGTGTTCAATTGAGTTCACGCCAGCTGTTATTGCATTTTTAATACCCTGTTTTCCATGTGCATGGGCAACAACTTGTAAATTTCTATAGCTTGCCTCTTCAACAATAACCTTTAATTCTTCAGGTGTGAACTGTGGATATTCAGGACGATCATTTGCACTTATGACACCTCCTGTCACCATAACCTTTACAACTTCTGCACCTGCACGCATAATTTTGCGCACTGTTCTCCTAACTTCTTCTGGACCATCAGCGATTCCTTCAGGATAACCGGGATACCTCGGTCTGATGTCGAATCCAGAGTTAAGCCAGAAATCAAAATGGCCTCCACTAATGGATAGGGGTGAAATTGAGATCTGTATTCGTGGTCCTACTATAATACCTTTTTCTACTGCTAGTTTAAGACCTGCGTCTGCAAGACCTGCGTCTCTCACACTTGTAACTCCTGCATTCAGGGTACGCTGCATACGTTCGATGGCATTGTAAAAATATAAGGAAAGTGGGGTGTATAAAGTTTCTTCTCTTCCAAAGCTCTCTGTCATGATGTGTACATGGGTATCAATGAAACCGGGGAGTATGTAACCACCATTTGCATCTACTTTATTCACATTTGCATCTGGAATTTTAATTGATTTTTTTAACCCCGCAGCAACTATAAGATGATCATTTATTAAAACAGCCGCATTTTGAATTGGAGTTCCTCCGTTACCATTTATTAGAGTTCCGTTATTAATGAGAGTGTATGACATATCCCACCGTCCTTAATTTCCAATTTTTTAACAATTATTATTATATTATTTTTAGTTCTTATTTATTGTTAAAATAAATTACTCTAATTATATTGATAAGAATTAAATCGGAAATATTAATTTTTGTAAAATTAAAAAAATTAAAATGTTTTATAACATAATAAAAGAAATAACAGATTTGTAATGATAACGAATAATTCCATCTAAAATTTAGATGAAAAGGAGGAGTTATATGGTTGACTGGGGAGCTATAATACTTGGATTTATCCTTTCAATTATTTTTGGAGGTATATTTGCTATTATTATCCCTGTTTGGGGAGGAATATTGGGTCTACTTTTAGCAGGCATGGTTGTAGGTTACCTGGTTGGCGGAGATGCAATAAACGGGGCAGTTAATGCCGGATTTGCAGGTGTTTTTGGAGCAATAGTACTTTCATTACTCCTTCTAATTGCTGGAACATTAATATTGGGTATTATAGGCTTTGCTGCAGCTACAATAACATCATTATTTATTTTTGTAGGATTTGTAGGTGTGATGTTGATCATGGCATTAGGTGGAGCTATAGGATCAATTGTTAAAGATGAACCCTTAGTAGAAGTTGTTGAGCATAAGGGTCAATAAATATAAATTAGTCAAAACAATTGTAAAGTAACTTAATATTAAATAATCAACAATTAATTGTAAAATTAGGAAGAAAAAACATGATAGATCAAAAATCGGTAATTATAGGATTTATAGTATCAATAATATTAGTTTTCTTGTTGGGAAATGAAAAAGTATTACCTGGTATAGGATTATTATTTGCAGTACTAATAGGATCAATGGTTACAGGATATTGGGCAAACAAGAAGACCCAGTTGAAAGTCGTTGAATCGGCACTTCATGGAATATTAGTTGGAATATTCACAGGAATAGCCCAGATTTTAATTACATATTTTTTATCTGGTTATTCAGCAATTGTAGCAAGAATTTTAATTTATTTTGCTCTAGTGCTGATTGGTGGTTACATTATTATAGGCGCACTTGGAGGGGTGGTTGGAACCTTGATCTATGTAAAATACGGGAAATCTAATAGAAGATCTGATATGGAACTGGAAGATCAACCTAAATAATTAGGAATAAAGGTGATTATATGACTGATTGGAAGGCTATTGGGATTGGAGCACTGGTAAATGCAGTTTTAACCATGGTTTTAACGCTTATTCTGTTCCCACTCTTCTTTTTAGGTCCTGTAATAGGGGGATTCTTAGCTACTTATCTTGCCCAAGAGAATTTAGGATACCGTGGTGGAAATCCAACAGACGGAGCAGCTGATGGTGCGGTATCTGGAGTAATTGGGGGTCTTATAATTGGATTAATTTTCATTTTGGGATTCGGAGCTTTAAGTGCTGTTATAGGGTTGATATTTACACAGATAGGGGCTGTTGTAGGTACAATTACCCTTATTACAGGTCTGTTTATCACTTTTGTTGCAGTGATTATTGGTGGGGTATTCGGAGCGATTGGGGGAGTTATAGGGCTTTCAGTAAGGGAAAAAGAATCATTAAGGATGGAATTTGATTAATCCAGTACATTATGTAGATTGAATCTTTGATGGATATCTAGCTTCTGTTATTTAATAAAACCTATTTTTATTTAGCTCAGTATCTTCAAAAAGCCAGAATCTGCATCTACAACAACTTGATCTCCATTGTGGAGAATATTTAAAATTTTAGCTTCTGGTCGGTCAACCATGGGGATTCCGGCCATTATTGCCCCTGTAGCAATTATTGGCTCGGCTTCAATTGCCACAATTGCCCGCGGTGCTGTTTTATTTTTAGCCATTTGAAACAAGACATACGAACCTACAGTAGATCCCTTCCCTGAAGGTATAACAAGTACTTTCCCTGTCATATTCCTGCCGTAAAGTTCATGTTTCGAATCTATTACAACACCATTATCAGGATTAACTCCACCAAGGAAGCTTAATGGATCTTTTGTTAATATAACTTCACCTTCTGCGTAACCTTTTGAGATTTTCCTGCATTTTATTATTTTTGATTCCATAGTTACACTTTCATTTGTTGACATAAAAATTTTTTCAGATTAAAAATTACTTAAACCGAATTTTCAAAAAAAATATTCAATTTTTAATTGATTTCAATCTCAATTTGGGATAAAATTTATTCAAAAAAAATATGGAAAAATAAAGGTTTTAACCTTTATTTAAGTCCTAACTGTACTCCGCCAATTCTTGGTGCTAGGAAGTTGTAGAATATGGTTATAAGTGCAACCATTATGAAGGTCCCAATAAAGGATCCGATTATGTTCCCTATTAGGCTTCCAACTCCCATCGAAGCATTTCCAGCAGCAAGTCCATTTATGAGGCCAATTATGCCGTATATAATACCAAATATGACTGCAACTGAAGCTAGAGCTAGTGATGCTGCTACTACTGGTATAGATGTTATTTCGTGGTTTGTTCCTGCTGGCGCAAATAATAATTTGACTCCACCTACTCTAGGTATGATAAAGTTGTAGAATATTGCTGCAAGGGCGTGTCCAATGAAACCAAATACGAATACCAAAATCGGCAAGGCAATGATTAATAACACGGCAATAACTACGCCTCCTGTTCCAACAACTGATCCTGTAGGAAGAGTTGCAGGGGTTAGGTTTGTTGCGTTAGCTGCTATACTAGATACAAGTGGAATTATTGTGCTTACTAATGTTGTCACTGGTACTATAAGTGCTGCAAGTAAAAGTCCTATTATGAATGCCCATACTGCTGCAACACCTGCCATTATTAGTGCAAAGGATACAACAGGTACTGATCTAACTTCGTCTCCTTCTAGTCCTAATTTTATACCGCCGAGTCTCGGTACAAGCATGTTATAAATGAGAGCGGTTACAAACGATAAAGTAATGTAGACAAGGAAGGTTCCAATGGGGTAGAGAACTATCATAGAAATACCTAGGCTTGCAAATATCAATCCTGCTGTTGGTATAAATGCTGCTAATGCTCCCAGGGTAATTAATAGTATTATTGCGTATATAAGAGCCAGAATGGCACCAATCGAAGATGTCATCAGTGTGAAAGGCACTAGTTCAATAGATTTTATTTCTTTAACTTCGACCATTTTTTCACCTCCTTTTACTATTTATAATCCTTTTTCTATTACCTACTCTATATTAAATTTTCGTTTTATGGTCAATATCATGTACAATATGTCAATAAAATGAATTTAAACAGAATATAGAAATTTGCCATAAATTAAGTAATTTATGGTTTAAAAAAACGATTTTTAAAAAAAACCTAAATTTTTGTGATAAAATTAATCCTGAAATTAAATAGAGTAATTGTCAAGAAATATTAAAAAGGATATTATTTCGATTTACTGAATTAACAACCTATATAAAATAAAAAAAATCAATTTTATTAAAATTCAAATTAAGATCTTGAATTTTAAAACCAATTATTTGAAGCCGACAATACATTTTCCACCATTTGGACAGCAGAACCTATATAGGTATGGGGATCCATTATCTCTTCGATTTCATCTTCTGAAAGATACATGGTAATTTCTTTGCTTGAAGATATAACTTCCTTCAAACCAAGGCCTTTTTCATAAGCATCCATTGAACATACCCTTACAAGTGCATATGCAGTTTGTCTACCTACACCTTTCCTTGTAAGTTCTGCCATCACTCTTTCAGCCATTATTAGTCCATGACTGAGATTCAAGTTTCTTTCAATGTTTTCAGGTTTGAATGTTAGGTTTTTGAATAGTTTCAGGCTGAGTTTGATTATATAGTCTGTGAGCATGCAAGATTCTGGTATTATGATTCTTTCACACGATGAGTTGGTGAGATCCCTCTCATGCCATAATGGGTTGTTTTGAAGTGCGGGAGCAACATACGCCCTTATAACTCGTGAAATACCACATATTCGTTCGGCAGTAATAGGGTTCATTTTATGAGGCATTGTACTTGAACCAACCTGCTTTTGTGGGTCGAAACTTTCTCCTACTTCGTTTATCTCAGTTCTTTGAAGGTTCCTAATTTCTAGGGCCATTTTTTCAAGTGTGCTGGCAATGTTAGCAAGATCCATCAAGAACTCAGAATGAGCATCCCTTTGAACGATTTGGTTTGATATTAAAACAGGTTTAAGTCCAAGGATTTGAGAAACTTTTTTGTGGACAGCCAAACCTTCTTTTCCAAGAGCAGCAGCGGTTCCGACGGCACCAGTCATCATTCCAACACAGAGTCTTCCACTACATTCATCAAGCCGGTTAAGTTGTCTGTGAAGTTCATCAGCCCATAATGCAAATTTCATTCCATATGTAGTTGGAAGTGCATGTTGTCCATGGGTTCTTCCTATACAGACATTATTCTTATTTTTTCCTGCCAGATCAAGCACGGTTTTTGTGAGCTCGGTTAATCTTCCCTTTAATATTTTAATGGATTCTTTGAATAATAATGACTGGGAAGTGTCTATTATGTCGTTGGATGTGGCTCCGAAATGAACANNTATTCTCCAGCATCATTTTCACATACCTCAGCAAGTGCTTTGACAATTGAAACAATATCATGATTGGTTTCGGCCTCAATCTCGGACACTCTTTTTGATGTTACGAATTTTACACTTGCTTTGGATTTAATTTCGGCCGCAGCATCTTTTGGAATCATACCCAGTAAGGCTTCGGCTTCAGCTAGGGCTGCTTCAACTTCAAGCATCTTTTGAAGTTTATTATCTGTTTCCCAAATATTTCTCATTTCTTCAGTTCCATATCTGTACTCTATTGGGTGGATAGCCATGTTAAAACCCCTTAAAAATATTCTAAAAACTCATTAAAAATTATTATTAAAAATATAATTTATAATTTAAAATTTTCAGTTTAGTAAAAAATCAATAATGAGTTAACTCATCCTGAGTAAGTAAATCTCAATGCTATGCAGAAGACTGCAAGAACAACAGTCATTATTACTACCTGTTCCGGTGTAAGTTTAGGTCCCTTTGTTTCTTCTTCAAAGTACCTTACTAATCCAGCACCACTTGGTGGAAGTACTTGTTTATCCTTTTTTGCCATAATAAATCACCAACTTAAATTTATCAACTTGTAAATAATAATCGTCATACAAATTCTATGTTTATAAATCCTATTGATTTTAAACTTTATATCATTACTGGTTTTTAAACATTTATATAACATTTTTTTTCTGATGCCTAAAGTTTAAAGGTTTTGAAATCAAATATAAAAATGTCAGAGTTTGGAGATATTCTAAGGGAATAACAATTAAAGAAGTGCAATAATTTATTTGAGACGAATTTAAGAATTTTTACAGTATAATTAAAACTTTTATATTAATAATTGATAAATCCTGAGCAAATAACCAGATTAAAGTCAGGTATATATTCATCCAACTATATTTTGGAGGTCGAATTCATTTTAAATTCATATTTAAAGGTTTTAAGCAAAGCTTAAATGTTGTTTTGATCATACAATAATAGTAAGAAATTTTATTTAATTTGGGGGATTCATAAGTATTTTTAAGATGTTTCTGGATAGTTCTTAATTCGAATATAAGTATTTTCATTTAAATTCAATATCTAAAGGGAAAAGGTAATATTATGGGATACTTCGAGGATTTGGAAGAAGAAACATTGAAACTGTACGAAATTGCAAAAAATGCAAGACTCAAGGGTCACGATATCGAACTTGAACCTGAGATACCACTTGCAAAGGATCTCGCTGAGCGTGTTGAAGGACTTGTTGGACCTAAAGGGGTTGCAGCAAGGATAAAAGAATTAGAAGATGATATTTCCCGTGAAGAAGTTGCATTCCAAATAGCCAGCGAGATCGTAACAAAGACGGATATTGAAGGGAAGGATGACAACCTAGAAGTCAAGGAACAGAAGTCAGACCAGGCTATAAGAACTGCCCTTGCGATCTTAACCGAGGGTGTTGTAGCTGCACCTCTAGAGGGTATTGCTAAACTTAAAATAAAAAGAAATTTTGATAATGGATGGTACCTTGCAGTTTACTTTGCAGGACCTATAAGAAGTGCAGGTGGAACTGCAGCAGCTCTAGCAGTACTAATAGGAGATTATATAAGACTTTCATTAGGTCTTGATAAATACAAACCAACAGATACTGAGATAGAAAGGTATGTTGAAGAAGTGGAACTTTATGAATCAGAGGTTACCAATCTACAGTATTCACCAAAACCTGATGAAGTTAGAATAGCTGCAAAGAACATACCTGTAGAAGTTACAGGCGAACCAACAGATAAGATAGAAGTATCGCACCGTGATTTAGAACGTGTTGAGACCAACAATATTAGAGGAGGTGCTTTGCTTGCTATTGCTGAAGGTGTTATACAGAAAGCGCCAAAAGTCCTGAAATACGCCAAAAAATTGAAAATTGATGGATGGGAATGGTTAGGGGACTTTTCAAAACCGTCTGATTCAAAAAATGACGATGGAGATGCAGCAAAGGTCGATGACAAGTACATGCGGGATATAATTGGGGGAAGACCAGTACTAGCATATCCTCAGGCAAAGGGCGGTTTCAGGTTAAGATATGGAAGATCAAGAAATGCAGGACTTGCTGCAATGGGAATACACCCTGCAACTATGGAAATAGTTGAATTCTTAGCAGTCGGCACACAGATGAAGATCGAAAGACCTGGTAAAGGAAACTGTGTTGTCCCAGTTGACAGTATAGAAGGCCCAATTGTAAAAATGAAGGACGGTAGTGTTGTTAAAGTTGAATCAGAACAACAAGGAAAGAAAATCAAATACCAAGTTGACGAGATCATATTCTTAGGAGATATGTTGGTACCGTTCGGTGAATTTTTAAGAAACAATCATGTTCTTCTTCCAGCAGGCTGGTGCGAGGAATGGTGGATACAGACTATTGAAAAGTCAAGTAAGTACTCAGAAGGGGATCTGGATCTTGAATCATTAAAAACTGATAAAATAGACTCTAGGACTGCATTTGAACTTTCAGAAAAGTACCAAATACCTCTGCATCCAAATTACACCTACTTTTACCATGATGTCACACGACAGGATATAAATCAGCTTGTAACTTTTTTAAACGAGAATTTTGGCGATAAAGATATAAATATGGACTTAAATTATGGCCATGGATCATTTTCTGAGGAATTAGATGGTGAAGAATTAGAGAGCCCCACATCTACAGGTTTAACCGTTAAAATAGGTCCTGAAAAAAGAATTTTGGAAGTTTTAGGCATTCCTCACGTAGTAGAAGATGGGAACATGATAGTTTCACATGACCATGCATATGCACTTTTAAAAACCCTTACCGAACCATTGAAATTGACAGATGATTCCACAACTTTAGAAGCAATAAACCAAGTTTCACCTGTTAATATAATGGCCAAAGCACCCATTTATCTAGGTGCAAGAGTTGGAAGACCCGAGAAAACCAAGGAAAGGAAGATGAAACCAGCACCTCACGCACTTTTTCCTATTGGTACCAACGGTGGCAGCAGGCGAAATATTGTCGATGCTGCAAAAAAAGGGACTATCAGCGTGGATATTGCCCGGTGTAAATGTACCGAGTGCGGTGTTGGGTCTATGCAGGCAATATGTCCTGTATGTGGTGCAAGGACTGTACCAACCAGTTCTGGTAATAAAAGAATTAACCTGGGCAATCTATTGAAAAAGGCCTATGAAAATGTAGGGGTTAGGAAGATGGATGAAATTAAAGGAGTTATCGGAATGATATCTGAGGATAAATTTCCTGAACCCCTTGAGAAGGGAATACTCCGTTCTAAAAATGGTGTTTTTACTTACAGGGATGCTACAATTAGACATGATTCAACCAACCTTCCGTTAACACATTTTATACCGCGTGAAATAGGTGTTACTCATCAGAAGCTCAAAGAACTTGGATATACCAATGATATTCGTGGGAATGAAATAGAAAATGATGAGCAGATGATTGAGATCAAGATCCAGGATGTTGTCATATCTGAAAACTGTGCTGAATATCTTATTAGGGTATCACATTTTATTGATGATCTTTTAGAGGAATTTTATGGACTTGAGAGGTTTTATAATATATTGGATAAGGAAGATCTTGTAGGACAGTTGATTGTTGGACTTGCACCTCACACATCTGCAGGTGTTCTTGGAAGAATAGTTGGATTTACCAAAGCAGCCTGCTGTTATGCTCATCCATACTTCCATTCAGCCAAAAGAAGAAATTGTGACAGTGATGAAGATTCAATAATGCTTTTATTAGATGCGTTGTTAAATTTTTCTAAAGTTTACCTTCCTAGTTCAAGGGGTGGTAGAATGGACGCTCCACTAGTTCTATCTTCAAGGATTGATCCTGAGGAGATAGATGATGAGTCCCACAACATCGATGCAATGTCTCAAATTCCATTAGAATTGTATCAGAAAACCCTGGAGTTTGCAAAGCCTTCTGAAGTACTTTATCTTGTTGATAATGTCAAAAAGAGACTGGGTACTGAAGATCAGTATGAAGGGCTTTTATTTTCACATGATACATCAAGCATTCACAGTGGACCTAAGCTTTGCCTCTACAAAATGCTACCTACTATGAAGGAAAAGGTGGATGGTCAGATAAAACTCGCAGAGAGGATAAGGGCTGTTGACCAGAAAGGAGTTGTTGAGGGAGTTTTGATGTCCCATTTTCTGCCGGACATGGCTGGTAACAGCAGAGCATTTTCAAGACAGAAGGTTCGATGTACTAAGTGCAACAAAAAGTACAGGAGAATACCGCTTTCAGGGGACTGTGTATGTGGCAGTAACCTTATACTGAGTATATCCAAGGGTTCAGTCGTTAAGTACCTGGAAATATCTAAAGATCTTTCTCAGCGTTATCCAATAGATAATTATCTTGTTCAGAGGATAGAACTAATTGAATCTGGTATAAACTCACTTTTTGAGAGTGATAAGTCAAAACAAAGTTCTTTAGATGTGTTTTTATAATGAAAATATCAAAGGGGAAGTGATAGTAATCTATTCGTATTATACCAAACATTTTAATATGTGTAAGGTAAATTGTAATCAAGGGCAAAGATTAGTAAATCCACGAACAACTTTAAGATGGTGGATTTCAAACCTTGATAACAACGTGCAGCAAGACTGTTCAAAAAAGAATATTTTAAAAGATATAAAAATTAATATAAAATACAGGTGTTGCCAATGAGGGAGGATATAGAAAGGGACGAGCGGATTATCGCTGCTCTTCCTACAAGGGCACAAACATGTGTCATAAAGAATAACGGGATATATGAAAGATTCACACACGAGAAAATAGTTAAATCATGTCTTATGGTGGGTTCGCCACTATGGGCTGCGGAGAGAATTTCATCGTACGTTGCAAAGGCAGCTTATGACGGTATATCAACAGCTGAAATAAAGATGCTGGTTTATGACTGTCTCAAAAGAGTGGACAGGAAAATAGCCGATAAATATTTGGCATCCAACAATCTTAGGGTGAGAACTTCAAGGGATACAATAGAAGCCTTTGATCAAAGGAAGATAGAGAAAACACTGATCGTAGAAACCGATGCATCAGGAGAGCTTGCAAGAAAGATAGCTACAGAGACGTGGAAGGAACTTAAAAAACTTGATGTGGATTATTTAACTGCTCCAATGATAAGGGAGATAGTTAACACAAAACTGGTTGAACACGGTCTAGAAACACTTCGAAAGAAGTACACAAGGCTAGGTATACCTGTTTATAACATCACAAACCTCATAAGAAATGGGTCTCGTGATAACGCAAACATGATACACAACCCTGAGACAGTACACAAGTACGTTGCAGACGAAGCATTAAAACAATACGCTTTACTGCGAATTCTTCCAAACGAACTTGCAGATGCTCATTTAGGTGGAGATATTCACATTCATGACCTAGAATTCTTTGCAGGTAGACCGCTTAACTGCTTGCAGCACGATCTAAGGCTTTTCATCAAACATGGTCTTAAGGTGGATGGTACAGGGGATCATACATCGGTTGCGGGACCTCCAAACCATATAGAAACACTTATGAACCATTCTGGAGAAATAATGCTTGCAGCCCAGCAAAATATGAGTGGAGGCCAGTCAATGAGCCTTTGGAACGTCTTTGTGGCTCCATTTGCTGCAGGACTCTCATACGAAAAGGTTAAACAGTCTGTTCAGATGTTTATATATAATTTGAACATGGCTTACGCTGCTAGAGGATCACAGGTTCCATTCACATCCATAAATCTTGAATTTACAGTTCCAAAATTCCTTGAAGATGTACCTGCATACGGTCCCAAGGGAAAATTAGCAGGTGTATATGGGGATTATGAGGAAGAAACCAGAATTTTACAACGGGCTTTTACTGAAACTCTTCTTGATGGTGATTCTGATGGTAAACCACACCTCTTCCCAAACACAATTTATGCTTTAAGGGACAAAGTCCTAACAGACGAATTTGAAGAGGATGTTAGACGGGTACATGAACTTTCAGCTAAATACGGGTCATCTTACTTTGTAAATATGTTCCCGAGCTACAGGGGCGATATGGCAAATTATATGGGCTGTAGAACATCATTAAACGATAATTGGACAGGTGACTGGGAACAGGACTGTTTCAGGACAGGTAACCTTGCATATGTCACACTAAACCTTCCAAGAATAGCTTACAATTCAAGGGATGACAATGATGTTTTCGACTATCTTGATTCTTATATGCATCTTGCAGAAGAAGTTCTAATGCTTCGAAGAGAACAGGCTATGAACTGTCTGGACAATTACAACCTCCTACCATTCTTGACACAAGAAGCAGAAGGAGAACGGTACTACAGGGTTAACAATGCCACTCTGTCATTTGGGTTTGTTGGATTAAACGAAATGCTTATGGCCCACTGCGGAGAAGGAATAGAAGATCCTGATGCTAGAAAATTCGGATTAAAGGTAATAAAGTACATGAACAAAAGAGCTGATGAACTTAAGGAAGAAACAGGTCTTAGATGGAGTGTGCTCCAGACACCTGCAGAATCAACAGCCTACAGATTTGGAATGCTCGACAAGGAAAAATATGGAGATAAAGCCATTTTACAGGGAGATGATGTGGCATCATACTACACCAATTCTTCACATGTACCTGTCAATTCAGATGTACTTCTACCTGAGAAGATCAAGATAGAAGAAAAATTCCACCCACTAACCCTTGGAGGTCACATATTCCACGCTTTCATGGGAGAAGCATATTCAGACCCTGATTCACTGATGAGCCTCACCAATAAGATAGCTAAAAATTCCGATATAGGATTTTGGGCATATAGTTCTGCACTCAGCTTCTGTATAAAGTGTAAAACACTTATGAAAGGTCTTCAAACCCAATGCGGAACATGCGGCGAAGAAACTGAGGTTGAATGGTACGACAGGATAACAGGATATGTACAACAAGTAGGAAGATCCAGATCAGCTTCAGGCGGCTGGAATCCGGGTAAAATGAGGGAATTAATGGACAGGAAGAGGTTTTAATACCTCTATATTATTTTTTTTAATTTGTTAAAATTTTTATCAAACAATTTAATCTTGGTTCTTAAAAATGGAGAATTTAGATGAAAGCTGAAGCTGACGAATCAAAGCTAAGAAAGAGGATGGACAACCTCCATAAAGACATTGATATCATGAAGGGTGATAAATTCAGATTAACTGATATTAATCTCGATTATATCAAAAAAGAACTTTTTACCCGAGATTTCATGGAAAACCACACAAATTTTTCAAGTTTTGACAAAATGATCAGATCTAGTGATTTTAAAATAGAAAATGAATTAGAATTTATAGATGCATCAAACTCAGCCAATTGGAACGAATACGTGGTTAAAAGTACTGAATTTAAAGATTGGAATGAAATGTTGAGAACATCGGTGCTTGAGAGGGCAACCAGGAAGTTAATGGTAAAACATAACTAATAAACTTTATACATACATTCTTTTCATAACTTTTATTTTAAAATAAGGCTAAAACAATATTTTTATTTTTTTATTCTTTAAAATCATGAACCGACTGTACGGGAGTCCCATCTTTAAACAAAATGGGTAAGGTAACAGATTCTGAAGATGTTCCAAATCCATGTGCTATCATGGTATGCCTTCCATCACCGCCGGCTATAACTAAAACCACATCATTGGGTGAACGGGTTATACGAATATTTCCATCAACTATCCATTTTTTGTCAAGTTTCCTTCCACCCCTGTCTCCGAGTTCAACAGAAACTAAAGAATTTTCATGCAAGTAATTTTTTACATCCTGTTTATCCAAACCATCCCTTGAAATAGTTCTTGCATGTTCAGGGCTCATGATAACCAAGACTTCTCCGGGTACATGACTGTTGTTGGATCCTGGAGTAGAAAGTGTGTGGGATATGGTTTCGAGCAGTTCTTCAGCATGCTTGCTGCGATGATCATTTACATTATGGGGGGCCTCAACAGCCATTACAGTTGTTGTGCTTGTAAGCGAATCAAAACCTTTTTCATAGTGCATTGAATCCCAAGGACTCTCAGATTCTGATTCTGCAAATGCATAACTGTACTTGGCAGGTGATCCCATGGTGGCGTGGTCGCCAATTCCCGGAACTGCCCCTGCAATATTAATGAGACATAATCGCACTGCACGTCCTATGGTAGCGTTTGCTAGGTTACCTGGACCAAGACAACCATCACCACTTGATGCTCCTATTTCTCGAGAAACTGGTCCATTTAAGATTGTACAAACAGCAACTGGATGCGTGGTGGCATTAACGCTTGTAAGGTTGAATTTTTCAATTGAAAGGGCTTCTATGCTATGCTGTACAATGGGCATGAATTGTGGTAGACATCCGGCCATAACAGAATTTATTGCTATTTTTTCTATGATGGCTTTTCCCTGTCGTGGGGGTAAAACAGCAAGAAGATCATCAGGATTTCTGTCTGTATACGCCATGAATTTAAGAACTCTATCCCTTGTTGGGGGTATTATAGGAAGTCCATCTGTCATTCTTCGTATGTAAAAATTATAACTAGTTTTTTCAGGATCGGGATCTATGAAAACCTCAATGTCATTTGGACTTACTTCACATAGTCGATCATCGGTTTTTGCATTTTCAAGCAAATCTTCTATCAGGCAACTGCAATTCTCCTTAGATCTCGAACGAGGGGATTTTTTTTCCATTTTTACACTTTTCATGGTATTTGTAGAAGGTATTTAAGTGAAGGGAGTATTTGTATAGTTTTTTCTTCAATTTCTTCTGTTGAAAGTCCTGCCACTGGATGTTTTATACTTAATATATTCAGATCTTCAGCTCCATGCGATTTAGCAAGTTCATGTGCAAAGTTCAAGAATCTGTCAGAGCAAATAGAAATGGTTGGTTTTCCCATTTTTTCAAGGCGTATAGCATCAAGTATAATCCAACTAGAACACGAACCACAGTCACCAAGAGCAAGAATCACAATTTCAGAATTTGCTGCTTTTTCAAGCTGTTTAATTGTTGCAGGAGATCCTGCAGGTTTTTTAGCCCTCATAAACTTTCTTTTGCCCAAATTTTTCTCTAATAGTTCTAATATTACATTAGCTCCGGGTTTGGTATTATCTAAAAGTGAAACACTCTCAAAATCATATGGAATTGGATTTAATTCTTCTTTAACCATCATTATTTCAGCTAATGGGTTTAGAACATCTTTTTCAACTACTTTAAACTTCATTTCAGATACCTTTTATTTCGATAGAAAAATATTAAAATAAAGATTTATTCTTCCATTCTGAACCTTTTAATAACAAGATCCTTGTCAATAGAAAGTACGAATGAAGCTGCCCTTGGNNATATCATGGATAACATTGTACATAGCATTGTGCAACTCTTCAGGGTTATAGTCTGCATTTTCTAGGAGTTCAGCCACTTTTAACAGGAATAATTTCTGTAAATCGTTTATTTCAACTTTTGGAATTTTTTTCTGGACCTGGAATTTCACAAATTCTGGGGCATATAGTTCAAGCCAGTTTTTAACCTGGTTTAATCTCCTGTTGAGCCTTTCAACGTCGTGTTTATCCAGATCATTGTATCCTTTACTTTCCATGTCTTTAGGAAGTTGTGAATTATTCTTAAGAATTGTAAATACTTTCTGATTATCATTGCCGGCTATCTGGTATACAACGGTCATGAACCTGTAAGATGGCTGAAATGGCATTGATTCTGAAATTTCGATCTGGGAAGCTTCGTATATCTTTTTGAGCTTTTCTTCCTCTTTTTCGGAGGAAGCCTCTTCTGCCCCATAGTATATGCGTTCAACGCGGTCATATTGTTCTATGAAATCTAAAAATGGCATTGATGGGTTGAAATCTTTATGTTTTAGTGGTTTGCTTCTGAATATAAAGTAGTTTAATGTTTCGGGCTCTGCTATTTCAAGCCACTGTTCTGGGGTGAAGAAAACTCCATGGGATTTGGACATTGCCTCTCCCTTTAGTGTAATCCATTCGTAGGGAATGGGATACGGTGCTTCATAATCATAGATTTCATGCGATATTATTTTACTTACGTCGTAAGATCCCCCGCTTGCGGCATGATCCTTTCCAAAGGGTTCACAAGTAATTCCAAATATTTTCCACCTCGCAGCCCACTCTACACGCCACGTTAATTTCCCATTTCCTGATTTTATATCCATTTGGCCCTTATGGCCACATTTGCAGCTATAATTAACTATATCTTCTTTGTAACTGTGGGCATAGGTGGTGTTAACACGACCACATTCTTTACAGATTGGATTGTAAGGAAGCCAGTTGTCTTTTAAGGGGTGTTCCCTGAATTTATTGAAGATTTCTCTTATTTCAGATGCTTTTTCTAGAGCTATTCTAATATATTTGTCATAAATCCCCTCATTATACATTTCTGCGCCTGAGTAAACTTCAAGTTCAATCCCAAATTTTTCAAGAATGCTTAATAATGGCTTTTCAAAGTGTTCAACAAAATTCGAGCAACAACCCTCTGGACATGGTATCTTAGAGTAGGGTATACCAAGATACTTTTCGTAGGACTCTGGAAGAGGGTAAGGAACTTTTCTAAGCGGGTCATGGTCATCTGCGATCCATATGGTCTTGGAGTTAGCATCCAGGTTTTTAAGGGCTTTGGTAACTGCGTTTGCTATGAATATGTCGCATGAATTTCCTATGTGTATAGATCCTGATATGGAGGTTCCACTTGCAATAATGTGCTCATGGACATCTTTTTCATTTAGCTCATCTGCGATCCTTTCGATCCAATGTTTCAATTACATCACCTTCGATTTAATAGACTTAAGAATTGATAAGATAGATTATTAAAATTCTCTTTATTTGACTAGTATAAAATATGAATTAATATTGGAAATAAAAATTTTACTATTATTATTTTTGTATCATTATTTCAAATAATAAGTATCTTAGTACTTTTTTAAAATAAATAATTAGATCCTAAAAAAGATGAAATATTTTTTGTTTTTAAAAAGGTTNNGCAGCAGCATACTGACCTTCCCAGTCTAGTTTTTTACGTGCATTTGCCATTACAAGATCTAGTTCACCGTTGTGTATTCCTTTGGCCATATCTCCCACATAAGCTCCGATTCTACTAGCTATTAACCCTTCTTTCACATCTTCAGGTCCTGGAAGTGCAAGATGTTCTGCAGGTGTAACGTAGCATATGAAGTCAGCTCCAGCTCCAGCTGATTGTGCTGCTCCAATTGAGGAAACTATATGATCGTAAGCTGGTGCTATGTCTGTTACAATTGGTCCCAGCATATAAAATGGTGCATTGTTACATAGTTTTTTCTGTACCATGACGTTTGTTGCTATTTCATTTAATGGAATGTGTCCAGGTCCTTCAACTATTGTCTGGACTCCTCTTTCCCTTGCTCTGTCAACCAATTCACCAAGAACTATCAGTTCCTGTACTTGTGCCCTATCTGTTGAATCTGCTATTGCACCGGCCCTCATACCATTTGCAAGGCTTATTACAAAGTCATATTCCTTTGCAATATCGAGTACATATTCGTAATCCTTGTATAATGGGTTTTCAGTTTCATTGTGAACCATCCAGGCTGACATGAATGCCCCCCCTCGACTCACAAGACCTCCTTCACGGCCCTGTCTTTTAAGNNCGTATGCATTCGATTGAAGCCTGGTAAAGCGGCACGCTACCTACTGGAAGGTCTGAAATGCTCAGTATTTTTCTCCTAATTGCATCTAAATCTCCTCCAACACTGAGTTCCATTAGAGTGTCTGCTTTGTTTTCCATAGCTATCATGGCTTTTGTAACTTCCATATCCATATCATTTATGTCTGTGGAAGTTCCAATGGTTGCATTTACTTTTGTTCTAAGGCCAGCTCCGATACCAACCGGTTTAACATCTCTTCCAATATTATTTGGAATCGCTATTGTTCCCTGTGCAACTGACTTTCTGATAAACTCTTCATCTACGTTTTCGATTTTTGCAACCGCTTTCATCTGTTCTGTAATTATGCCCTTTTTTGCATCGTCCATCTGTGTCATAGAATCACCATTTATTTTTTAATTATATACTGACCAGATTTTAATCCGTTCTGTCCAGTTCTGAATATCAAAATCATTCTAAAGCTTTAATTAGACCAAATTTCACATTAAATCAATGATTTATGTTCAACATAAAAATAGGTATTGTTAAAGTTACATGAAACAAACCAAGGATCATTTATGTCGAATGATACTATTAATTTACCTTTCTTATACTTTACTAGACTTTCTATTTTGATCTATTTTCGAGATTTTATTTCCACATATCTTCCATTCTTTCCCTAACCATACTTTCGTTTGGAACATTGGTTTGGCATCCTTCAGCTTCAACAACAAATGATGCAACTGAAGATGCAAATTTGCCGCATGTTTCAAGGTCTTCGCCCTTTAAATACGCATTTAAAAATCCGGCACGATAGGAGTCTCCGGCTCCAGTTGGGTCAACTGTATCTCTGATTATTGCATCTATATCAATTTTTTCATCTGTACAAATAGAGCTACCATCTTTTCCAAGGGTAATAACTACTATATCTGGGCCAAAATCTCTTAAATCATCTATACTCATATTTAAGGTTTCTTGGATCCGTTTTATTTCATGATGATTTCCAAATAGAATATCACAGATCTTTATAACAGATTCAAGCTCTTTTTTAGAGTACATATGAAGATCTTGACCGGGATCAAAGGATATAAGCTTTCCCGCTTCATGGGCAACTTCGCCAGATCTCCTGTTGAAACCAGGGTCTCCCGTTGCCAAGTGTACAGCATTTACCTGGTTAATAGCTTCAAATGGCGGGTTTGAATTTTTAAATTTAGAAGCTGCTCCCCAATAGAAATAGCTGATCTGATCATTATTAAAATCGGTTAGAACGAATGCTGTTGGAGTTTTTTCATCTTCTACAACTATCATGTTCTGTGTATCTATTCCCAGGTTTTTCAATTTGTTCTGATATTCAGATCCAATAAAGTCATTACCAACGGCTGATATAAGCGACGATTTCAGTCCTAAACTTGATGCAACTACAGCTACATTGGCTGCAGCCCCTCCATATAATGTTTGCATCTTTTTTATTGCTGTAGAAGAGTTAGGTAGAGGGAATTCCTTTACTTGTATTATGTAGTCAAATGCTGTGTGTCCAATTGCTAGTAAATCAGAATTATTGCTCAATCAATCACCCGCCATATTTTTATTTTTGAAATATTTAAAATTAACCTAAATATTTTTGAGTAAATAACTTCAGAATTTAGTAAATAAAATAATCTTAAGTTTATAGGATTGAAATTTGATTTTAGTTGATTCAAGGGTTAAATCTTTATGAAACCCTGTTGTTCTATTGTTTCCTGACCATCCTCGGTTATATAATCTACAAAATCTTTTAAAACCTTATTTTCGTTGTTACATAAAACAAGACTTATTAAATGTTTGGTATCATTCTTTAAAATATCTGAACCATCTGAAAAACTATTGTTTAGAAATGTGAACAGTTCTTTATTTTTATTTATGATTTTTAAAGCATTATATGGAGATTTAACCAGTTCAACTATCTTATAATCTATTTTCATGTTATCCATGGTGTTCCATGCCAGTCGCTGAGATGATCCAGGTACTTCTAAGAAATTTTTCCCATTTAAATCGCCTAGGCTGTTTATTGATATATCTTGATTGGATACGAGTACCAGGTAGTCGTATGCAACAGGGGTGAAATCTAAATCATACATAAATGCGCGAACAGGATCATCAAGGGTTAGAATGTCCACCATATCCTTTCGGGCGAGTTCAAGAGCGCTTTCATCATCGGTATGGAAAATTGTTGCATCGAGGGGATATTCATCTGCTAAAACTTCAATCAGACCGGCCGATATATACCCACCACAGATAACTGGTTTTTTCCGATCTTCCAATCGCTTCATATATCGTTCATATTTACTGAGAATTTTTAAACCATTTCCAGTTAAACCAGAACCGGCGCCTGTTGTTTCAACCAGTCTAAAACCAAATTTTTCTTCGGATTCTTTTATACGACGGTTTAAAACAGAATGTGAAATTCCGAGCCTTTTTGCTGCCTTACGTTGTGACCATGTTTTTGATATACACTCAAGTGTCTCAAATATTTTATAACTGAATTCATGTTCATTAATAATCATATTCAATTTTGGATTGTACTTCATATGACCACACAAATTTAAAAGTCTAAAAACTGTTTTAGTCTACCAATTTTCTGATAATCGGCTTTTACTGCATTTTAATATTTTTTTACCATAGGGATTTAAATTTTATAGGATGATCAACTTGATATTATATACTAAGATATGAAAACGTATACTTTTAATATAGATAATGTCCATAATTATAGTTATGAGATCCAGACAGCCAGTTGAAAGTGAATCAAAATTTCAACAACTTATTGTAAATCGTGGACATGCTGAGTCAACCATTATTCTATATGGTCTTGCACTACAAAAGTATAGTGAATTTACAAATAAAACTTTAGATGAGTTGATCAGAGAAGCCGATCTTGAAGAAGACAAGGGTATCAGATTGAGGGATCGGAAACTAAAAAAATATTTGTTAGACTTTAAAATTTATTTAACAGATGAAAAGGGATATTCCAAAAACTACGTTGACAATATGTTAAGTATGGTAAAATCGTTTTATAGTGAATATGAAATACAATTACCCCGTACATTCAGACGTAAATCTCGAAAGGATAAAAAACATGAAGTTTATGAAGATTTACCTACTATGGATGATATTAGACATGCATTAAACTACGCAAACAATACATATAAAGCAGTTATTCTTATAGGTCTTAGTTCAGGGATGTCCAGAGCGGAATTATGCTCATTGACTTTTAAACATTTATATGATAGTATCCCAATAAAAGAATACCCCAAAACACTCGCAGAGTTATTAGAAAAGTTAAGAGAATTAGAAGATGTTATACTATTATGGAATATTGAAAGAATAAAAACAGGCAAACCCTATTTTACTTTTACTTCACCTGAAGCTTTTGATGCTCTAATTGAATATCTAGATGAATTAAATAGAAAATATCCTGACTATAATCCAGTACCTGAAGATACATTATTTAGAACCTATAACTTCCCAATAAACCCATCATCAGTTACTGGAATGTTTATACGTATAAATAAAAGAGCAGGATTAAGAAAAGTTAATAATCGAATTCTAGTACGACCACATACTTTAAGAAAATTTTTTGCCACTACATTAGAAAAAAATAAAATACCTCATTTAATGAGTAGAGCAATGTTAGGGCATACATTAGATACTACTACTTCTGCATACTTTAAAGCAGACCCTGTGGCATTAAAAGAAGAATATATCCAAATTGTAAACCATTTAACTTCTCAAGAAATTAAAGTAAAAACCATTACAACCGAAGGATATGATCAACTACTTAATGATTCCAAGAAAAAGGATGATAAAATCAGTGCTATGGAGAAACGATTGGAGTTAATGGATGATATGCTGAAAAGTATAGTGGAAGAAAAACTTAAAAATCAAGACACTGAATAATCTTGAATTAAAATTTAAAAGAATATTTTAAATCAAATTTCATGCTGAGGGCGTTACTAATATATGTAGGACCGGCCTATGATTTATTTTCAAGTAATAGATTGCCTTTAGAGTTATCCCAGATGATAGGAAGGGCGGCAACCCTGTCAGCCACTACATACGGGAAGCAGTTGCTGAGTTTTTGGATAATCGTGAAAAATAAATAACAATTAAAAAAAGATCTAGACTTCCTTATAAAAAATGTATTTAATTATGGAATTGAACAAAATGCCACAGTCAATTTCATTTACTTTGGTGTTGAAAAAGAGGCTGTCAATAAACTACAGGAATATGTTGAAAAAGGTAGACAACTGGGTTTGGATGTCAAATATGAATCTGTAAAATTTGAGGGACAAAACAATGAAATTCCTGAAAAAATAGCAGAATATGCTGAGAACTTTGACATTGTGATAATGGGACACCTAAAGTTCGATAAGATTTATAGGTTTGTTCACCAGAGCACTGCAGCAGATCTGATAAACTTGGTTTCCATTCCAATAATGGTGATTCCTGAAGATGGAAAATGTGAATTCATTCTTGAGGAAAATGTTGATCAAAATTAATCTTTTCAAAAGGTTGAGTTCATTTTTTAATCGGTTTATTTTTTTTTAATTATAAGACCTTTATTTGTAATTGTGTAGGTTGATTCAAATTTATGTATTTCATCATTTGATTCAGATAGGAATTCAAAATGTATATTTTTCCCATCTAATATTATGATGTTATCAAAAAGTGATTTTAAAATGTTTTCTGTTTCTTGATTTGCATTACCTTCAGTGTAAGCAATGATACCAGAACCTCCTGCTTCGCGGATACGTCTTAAATAAGCCTTTAAAAGTCTTATAACCATCTGATCCGGGTTAAATGCAAGTAATGTGTTAAGTGAATCAAGCACCGATCTGAAATGATTGGATTTTTTATATACCGATCTGGTTCCAATACCAATTTTGACCATCATATCAGAAGAGTTTCCAACTGATGATTGTTTTACGTTGTTGGTATCCTCTAATTTTGCACCTGAAAGCCGTGAAATCCCATCTATAATATAGAGTGTCTGATTCTGGATATAGTTCTGTATTAACCACTGGAAATCCATCATGTTACTTTGCAACTGTTTGATACCATAATCAGTGGTCACATAGAGGCATGGGTCCAGGTTTAAAAGTCCATGGTATGTGAATTGGTTGCAAAATATTGATTTACCCGTCTTTGGAGGGCCGTATATTAAAGTGGTTGATTTTTCTGGAATTCCGCCTTCAGTGATTTCTGATACTGTCAGTTCGTCAAATCCCGGAATTCCTGATTCAATTGTAGGGATCATATTACTATGCCTTCGTCGGTTATTTGGTATGGTGAGCTTCTTTTTCCAAGGCCCTTCATGGCTTCTATTGTTAATTCTTTCCCATCTAACCTTACAATGTTATCAACCATGGATTTGAGCATTGTTTCTACTATTTTATCTGCTGAATCTTCTGTGTAAGTGATTATTGGTGTGCCGCCTGCTTCATTAATTCTCATTAGATAGGCTTTTAAAACGCGTATTATTAGCATGTTCTCATTGTATGTTAATAGGGTTGTGGCAGAATCTATCACTGATCTGAATCTAGGATTATTTGTATTGACATAATGTACACCAGCACCAACCTTAACCATAATATCCGTGGGGTTGTCGATATGGGATGATATAATATTTTTAGTTTGCTGAGGCTCGCCATCCGAGATATTTGAGGTTGTGTCGATAACATATAGCGTCTTATCTTCAATGAATTTTTCGATTGGCCGCCCTAAATCAAACATAATGGATTGCAACTGTTTTATTCCCCTGTCAGTTGTAATATAGAGGCAGGGTTCCTCATTGAGAAGTCCTTTATATGCAAACTGGTTGCTGAATATTGATTTACCTGTCTTTGCAGGACCATATATTAAAGTTGATGAATTCTCAGGTATTCCGCCTGTCCCGTCATCTGAACGGGTGAGTTCTTCAAATCCTGGAATTCCTGATTCAATACAAGGAATCATTTCTAATCACCATATAAAAGTTTTAAAAGGGTATTGAGCGCTTCTTCTACTCCTTTGTTTTCCTTAATAACAGTTGGAATTATTGGAATGTTTTTATCGAGTTTCATGGTTTCTCTGATTTGTTCAGGGGCTAGTGCTCCTGGTAGGTCTTGTTTGTTGGCGACTATTATCTTGGGAATGGCTTCAGCTTGTGTTTTGTTTATCATATCCTTTGCCCTTGCAAATGTTTGAGGGGCACTGGAATCCACTAATATAAATGCTCCAACAGATTCTTTTGCTAGCACGTCCAGCATAAGGTCGAAACGTTCCTGACCGGGTGTTCCAAATATGTCTGCTACGAATCCGTTGTGGTCTACATGGCCAATATCCATTGCAATGGTGGTTGGAAATTTTTCTAAGGCCATCCTTTCTACTGAAACAGATTTTTTGGATATTGATTTTACAAAACTAGATTTTCCAGCATTATATGGTCCTGTAACCAGAATTTTGGGAATATATATTTTCACACCACCNNTCTATGAGTTTTGGGTCGTAGTCCCATTTCGTGAATATGTATACTAAAATGGTATTTTTTTCCTTTGCATGTTCATTCCATTTATTTAGTATTTTGATAATTTTATCCTCTTCTAGGTAATCTATAAGTGTGGATAAATTGTTTATAACACCAACACCGTTAGGAACATCATCAATGGCTTTTATGACAACTCCTTCTATCTGGGAAATTTCATCTATGGAATATTTACCCATTGGAGGTACTCCTATAGAATAAGAACTTCCATCAACAAAGAAGGCTTTTTCTTCGTCAAGATATTTTTCAAGGTCCCATCCATACTGGTTGAATTCGT
>PMMV01000047.1:2407-22684 GCA_003162115.1 Methanobacterium sp. | reverse complement strand
GTGGATATATTCTTCCCGTTTTTTGTCTTCAATTTCAATGCCAAGAACTAACTTGGCATTAACAATATCACGGGCAAGTGATGTTCTTTTCTCAATGAGATCTATTAACTTCTCATCCATTTCATCTATTTTAATTCTTGAATCCTGAAGCAGTTTTGAAGCTTCTTCCCTATCCACTGGAAATCACCCTGGTACCTTCATTTTCAACCTCTGTACGTATGATCTGTCCGGGCTGAGAGCTCCATGCATCTACAACATCTTCAACATTTTTTTGAGATGTGATTGCAACAAATGACGGACCTGTTCCAGAAAGTCCAGCCGCATTTGCACCAGCCTCTATAGCATCCAATGCCATTACTGGATTAAACCCAAGTGATGCACAGTACAAGAGTCCATTTAGAGTCATTGCATTGCATATATCCCCATTTAAAGCTTCTTTAAAGGCCAGTTTAACCTGTGGGGCAATGAGTTTCATACGCCTCACATCAGATTGTGCAGTGTGTGAATTTCTATTGGGCATATATACTAATATAATTTGTTGATGCATATCCTCCATCTTGAGGATCATCCTCTCTGTGTTATTGGTGATGGTGAGACCACCAAAATATGATGCACTCGCATCATCAAATGCTCCAGTAATGGTTACCCCTGCTTCTAAAGATGCATCAACCCCTATATTCAGCAGTTCAAGATCGTTAAAGTCAATTGAATTGGATTTAACTTCGTATTCATTCATTAAAGCATTTGCTGTTGCCATTACAATAGCGTTCGATGTTGCACTACTGCTTGAAAGACCGGAGGCTACAGGAAGCGTTGAACTTGTTTTAACAGAAAATCCTGTTTCAATTTCATTCAATTTATAATGTTGTTTAAACTTCTCAACCACTCTTCTGACACACAATTCCATGAGAGTGGTATCAATATTAGCATCGGTATTGCAGATAATTGATGATGGATTTGATCCTTTCAATTCAACTTCAGCTGTAACGTAAAGTTTTATACCAAATGCAGAACCGCATCCTGTTGATATTGCATTTATTATAGTGGCAGAACCTGGAGATTGTACAGTTGTCTTCAACTTGATCACCTTGATCATTCATTTTAGTAATTGATCAATAAATATAAATTTTTTTGAGCAATAAAACAATTAAGAATTCGTATATTGATCAATTCTTATATAATAGCTTTTCATTTTAATAATAGTTTATAATAGTATAGATTTTGGATAATATAAATGATTTCAGATTATAAATGATATTTAAACTGATTTTTTTTATATATTAATGGTTTTTATATTAATTCCAATATTTATCATATTTCAATAATCAAATAAAAGATATATTACTTAACAAGACTTATTTTAGGGATTTCATGAGATCTTTTTATTTACGACAAATATTTATCATCTAATGAGAATGGGAAATAATTAATATAAATGAAATAGTAGATTTATATTACTTTGCAGACAAAATAATAATGTAATATCTAATAGACTAATGAATAAATAATGTTGATACATTTATAAAATCATCTAAAACTAACAAGATATCTGTTGTTATAGATGGATCACAACAAAAATTTCTATTAAGTCTTAAGCAGGATTCAAATGAAAAAAGACACCAAAATAGTTATATCCATTATTGTTGGAGGATTATTCATATTATCCCTGCTCATGATAGGATTTTTAACATTAGTAGGTAGTTTCAGCAGCAGCAAATTTGATTCTGCCCCCAATGGTGACACTGTAGCAGATATACCATTACAAGGAGAAATTGGATATGGAACAACATCCTCATCAGGCCAAAATATTATTTCTCCTGAAATGATGCAAGATGCTATTTCAAAGGCAGAATCTGATAGTTCTGTAAGTTCAATTCTTATAGATGTCGACAGTCCTGGAGGATCTCCTGTTGCTAGTGAAGAGATCATGAACACCATCAAAAATAGTAAAAAACCAGTTGTAGTCTGGATAAGCGATGTAGGTGCTTCTGGAGCTTATCTTGCAGCATCATCTGCAGATAAAATCATTGCAAGCCCATCATCCATGGTAGGAAGTATTGGAGTTATAATGCCAATCACAGACCTTTCAAAATATTATGAGGAAAATGGTATCAACAAGTCATCTATAAAAGCTGGTCAGTATAAGGATATGGGTGCAGATTACAGGCCTCTAACAACTGCAGAAAAGAATATGCTCCAGGGAATTGTTGATAAAGATTATGATCATTTTATAAACATTGTTTCAGAAAACAGGCATCTTGATAAAAATTACACAGAAAGTATAGCCCAGGGTAAAATATATACCGGAACACAGGCTAAGGATGTAAAGCTGGTAGATGGAACTGGTGGAAAAACCAGTGCACTTGATGTGGCTGCAAAACTAGGTGGAATAAAAGGAAATTACAATGTAATCACCATATCACCATCATCGGGCATTCTAAATATCCTAAATAACCTTTCTTCACGAATAGCATATTCAATTGGAATGGGTATTGGTAACAACTTGGAGAACGGTACCATTAACAACTTTAATCTCCCTTCAATTTATTAAATGATTATGTTTTAAAAAAAAAAATGTGAAAAATATTTTATTTATTCAGAGGTGAAAAATATGGTAGTTAAAATTGAAGTATTTACATCCCCATCTTGTCCATACTGTCCAATGGCTGTCCAACTGGTGGAAGATGTCCAAAAAGATATGGTAGACGACATAGAAGTAGAAAAAATAGATATAATGGTTGACCAGGAAAAAGCAAGAGAATATGGCCTAATGGCTGTTCCCGCCATAGCATTAAACGGAGTCGTACGATTTGTTGGTGCTCCTGGAAAAGAAGAGCTTTTAGAAGCTATCAAAGAAGAAATGGCAGAAAAAAAGACTTAGATAAGTTTAATATAAAAAAGATATCTGAATTAACATGGAAAACAGGGCGATTCCAGACAGATACCATTTAAACGAGTCTGAATATGGAATAACCACTGGAAGTGCAGCAACTGCAGCTGCACTTGCAGCTCTACTCTCCATAAAGGGCGAAGTAGAAACTGTAAACATCGAAACACCCTTTGGTGAGCTTAATATTCGTGTTGAAGTTTCAAAAACATTAAATACTTATTCTGGAAGGGCATCTGTAATAAAATATCCATACAACGATCCTGACGTCACTAAAAACCTTGAAATCTTCGCTGACGTGATTATAACACAAACTCCGGGTATAACTGTTAAAGGTGGCACAGGAGTTGGAAGGGTTACAAAACCAGGTTTGCAGGTTCCAGTAGGAGAAGCCGCAATAAATCCCACTCCTAGAGAAATGATAATATCAAACCTCTCAAAGAACATACCCGATGGTATGGGAGCAGAAGTAACAATATGCGTACCTGCCGGTGAAGAACTGGCCAAAAAGACTCTTAATCCCCGTCTTGGTATTTTGGACGGTATTTCTATACTGGGAACAACTGGTTTTGCACGTTCAATGAACTTAAAAAGTTATAAAACATCTTACAGGTGTCAGATCGATGTTGCTGTAGCTGAAGGATATACTGATCTTGTTTTTGTACCGGGAAATATTGGCGAGAGAATTGCTAAAAGCATTCTTAAAGTTCATGATGACCAGGTAGTCCAGATGGGGAATTTCGTAGGATATATGTTAAATGAAGCAGGAAAAGAAGACGTAAAAAGTATAACATTACTTGGACATGCTGGAAAGCTTATAAAAATCTCTGCAGGAATATTCAATACCAAACATTCCATAGCCGATGGAAGAAGAGAAATAATAGCAGTTCATTCTGCACTTTCAGGTGCTGATAAAAAATTAATTACAGAAATATTCAAATCCAATACTACTGAAGAAATGATAGCTCTACTAGAAGAGCATTCTATAATACAGACGGTTTTCAACAGCATCGCAGAACGTATTAAAATTGTCTGCTCTGAAAGGTTTAAAATTGATTTTGATGTTATAATAGTAAATATGAAAGGCGATGTTCTCAATAACAATCATAAAACACCCATAATATCAAAAAAAGGGATTAAATGATTGTTTTTTTCTGAAATATTTTATGGTATCATACTGTACTAAAATAATATTTGAGATTCCTCAATTTTTTTCAAATCAAATATACAATCATTTATTTGTTTTTTTTGTTAAATTGGTAATTTTTGAAACTTAAAAAAGTTAAAAAAATGTTAATTAACTTAAGCTGCATAAGAGTTATCAATCGTGTGGTATTTTAAAAATTATTCAGAAAATAAAAGTTAAATGTGGAGATAGATTTAATGGTTAATAAAGAATTCACACACCTCTCAGATAAAGGTGTTAAAATGGTTGAAATAGGAAACAAAGCTGATATTAAAAGAATGGCTACAGCAAAGGGTAAGATAAATCTGCAAAGTTTTACAATAGATATGATCAAGAATGAAGAAATAAAAAAAGGAAACGTACTCACAACTGCTCAGATAGCGGCAATAGGTGCTGTAAAGTCAACTCATCATATGATCCCTTTATGCCATCCCCTTAAAATAACTGGTGTAGAGGTGGATTTTAAAGTTGAAGATAATTTTATCGAAACAGAAGTTACTGTAAGATGTACTGGAAAGACGGGCGTTGAAATGGAAGCACTGACCGGTGTTAGTGTAGCTCTTTTAACAGTTTGGGATATGGTAAAAAGTGTTGAAAAAGATGAAAATGGACAGTACCCTTCAACCAACATATCTGATATTGTTGTATCTGAGAAGAGAAAATATAAATCTCTAAAATTTTAAAATTAAGCTGATTTAAGGGTAAAACTGATTTTTATGGATTCTATAAACACTAAAATTGAGGAAATTATAAAGGAAAGCTATCCTAATATTAAGGAGTTTAACCCTGCACAGAATGCAGTGATAGACTCTGGATTTTTGGAAGATCAAACCAACTACATAATAGCGATACCCACCGCCAGTGGAAAGACAGTTCTGGGAGTAATGGCTGCTCTAAATGCGGTTTTAAATGGTGGTAAAGCTGTTTATGCAGTTCCGTTAATTTCGATACAAAATGAGAAAGTTAAGGAATTTAAGAAGTTTGAACAATTTGGAATAAAGGTTGGGAAACATCCCTCATCCTCTGATCTGGCAGTTATGGTGTTTGAATCCTTTGATGCCATCACCAGATTTTCGTGGAATACCCTGAGAGATGTTGATCTCCTCATTGTTGACGAGTTTCATATGATAGGTGAGTACTCGAGGGGACCAACCATGGAATGCGCAATAACACGTTCAAGAATATTAAACCCCGGTATGAGGATCATAGCATTATCTGCAACTCTTAAGAACATGAACGAACTTTCGTCTTGGTTAGATGCACACGTAGTTCAGCATGATTTTAGGCCTGTCCCGCTCTACAAGGATGTGCTCACAACAGAAGAAATGGAAACAAAAAACAAAAACGATGTCATTGTAAAGGTACTGAACACATCCATTGAAGAATCATCACAGGCACTGGTCTTCGTATCAACCAGAAGATTTACAGAATCCCTTGCTAAATACACATCAGGAAAGATAAAAAGAAGAATATCCTCCGATCAAAGATCAAAATTCCGTGAGGTTAGCCAGAAAATACTCGACGTTCCGAGAAAAAGAGGATCCTTGCCAACCGAAGTGTGCCTGAAACTTGCTGAATGCGTTGAAAACGGTGTAGCATTCCATCATGCAGGTCTATTCGACAAGCAAAAAGAGATAATAGAAGATGAATTCCGAGCCGGTAACCTTCTGATGATAACAGCTACTCCAAGCCTTATGTACGGTGTTAACCTGCCCTCAAAAAATGTTGTTATAAGAGATTACACCCGATGGACCAGTCAGGGACCTCAGCCAATTCCCGTATTTGATTATGAACAGATGTCAGGTCGTGCAGGCCGTCCCGGATATGATACAGAGGGTTATTCTTACCTAATAGCAAAGAGTATTGATGAAGCTTATAACCTTAAAGAACATTATGTATACGGAGAAATAGAGACAACTAACTCCAAACTAATTGAAAACAGAGATGCGGTTTACAGACAGATTATAACACAAATAGCATCCACCCTGGCTAAAAAACCAGCAGATCTTCTTGAATTTTTTGCTAAAACATTTTATGGTTTTCAGATGGGTAACAATGAATATTCAAACTCTCTAGGAATAGATTCAATGGGATATGAAATTAATAATTCACTTGAATTTCTGGTACAGAATGGTATAATAATGCCCACTCCCGACGGGCTTAAAACAACAGAATTTGGAATGTTAATAGCAAAGAGCAACTACGCTGTTGAAACTGCTGTTAGGCTGAGAGAGTTTGCAACAAGATCCTCGGAAATTAATACAAGCCAGCTCCTCTTTGAAATATGCAAAACCCCAGACATGCCAAGAATAATTTTTAAGGGACGTAAAAGCAAAGAACCAGTAAGGGATAAATTGAATAAAGCCGGGGTTTTTGTGGTTGATATAGGCAATACCGAAGCAACTGCAGCCACACTTATGGAATGGATTGATGAAAGGAACGAATATGAAATTGAAAACGCATTTAATGTCTACGCTGCTTCTACCCGAAGATCGGCTTATGAAGCTTCACTTTTAGTTAAATTCTTCAAGAATATATGTAATGTAATAAACTTCTATTCTGGAGTAGATGTGCTTGATATGATGTCTGCACGCCTGTATTATGGTGTAAAGCCGGACATAGTTCCAATGGTTGTGGGCATAAAAAGACTTGGAAGAAAAAGAGCCAGATCCCTTGTAAAAGCATTTGGCGAAGATTTAAGATATGTTACTCGTGACGAACTCTTGAAAATAGATGGAATCGGACCTAAAACCGCCGAAGCAATACTTGAGAAGTACAGTAGTTAATAATGCTTTATATCTTCAATTAATTAATTTGTAGAATTATTTTGATGGAAATAATATTCAAAGGATAAAAAAATGATCATGGAAATTGAATCTGATGTTACTGGGATGACCAGACAGGAACTTCTCAGATTACTAAAATCTGAAGCTGCTAAAATTCATATAACTCATATAATGAAAGCATGCAACTATTTGATAGCTGAAGGTAAGTATGTTCAACCAAACTACAGAGAAAAATTCTACAATGCTTACATACAGAGTTTTATTTTAAGAGTCAAGGAAATAAAAGAGGATAATAGTATTTATCCTGAAACAGTTGATATTGAAGAACTTAATAATTCTCTGAAACTACTAAAAGAACAAGAAGCTCGGATGAGAGAAATTTATCCTACTGATCCCTACTTCCCAATTATATATCAAATAATATCTATTTACACAAGTTATGTATTAGATGAGCCTATTCATGTGGTCGGAACAGAGTTTCCAGGCGGTTTTAAGGTTAGATATGCTGATGGAAAATATTTATGCCCAGTGAAGGAGAAACAAAAAAATAATCCAAATGCTGTATGTGGTTTCTGCATAGCAGAACAGGATCCGGAGTTACAATAAATACTTACAGATGAATCTACTTCACAAGATTTTATTTATTTGAATAGTATAAAATAATTTACATTGTTTAAATTAATTTTAAACTTATTATCGGAGTTATAAATGAAAGAACGGCTCGAAGATCTTGATATCAATATGAAGATAACAAAGAATCATCTCAGGGATGTGGTCAAATTTGAAGCAAAAAATCTTCATATGAAGGATATAATGCTTGCAGCATCCTTTCTTAGGGAAGATGCTAAGTACATGCCGTTATCTTATAGAGAAGATTATATTGAAAGATTTTCTAAGGCATTTTTCAGCAGAATAAAGGATATTAAAGAGGATAAAAACAATTACCATGGCTATGTGGACACAGGAAAACTTATAGAATTTCTTATGGTGATTGATAAACAGAGCAATGATGCTAGAGGAAATAATGAAAGATGTTTTGTTAGGATCGCAAGGATAATAGCCACCTACACTACTTTTATCCTTGAAGAACCTATTCACCCAATTGGAACCAAGTTTCCAGGAGGATTTGTACTTCATCAGGAGGAAGATAGCTACTTATGTCCTGTAAAAAACCGTCAATTAAATAATCCAAGTGCACTCTGCAAGTTCTGCGTGTCTGTTCAGGATGAAAGTGTGAATTAATATTTAAAAAAATATATTTAATAAGATTTTTAATTAAAAATTTATACCATTAAAAAATAATGGAACTTAAAAATATTGAACTACGTCTTTTTTTCTTTAAAAACTGAAATCCAAGTTACCTTGACCTTTCCCTTTTTTTTGGCCATTATTGTGTCCAAAAGTTCAATTTTATCCTCCAATTTGTCCATGTATCGATTCTTGATCCCATTCCATTTCTCAATGTCTTGAACAGTCCACTCCTCAATTTTTTCCTTTTCAATTTCATTGATCCAATGGTCGAGTTTTGATTGGTTCATATTATCATCAGATAGACAAAATTTATCTTCTAGGATTTTAACACCTTCCTCTTTACAATGAATTTGGTTTACTCTTTTGACTTTTAACATATATCCACCATCAAAATTGAAATTTTTAGTTCATTTCATAATTATCAATATCCATGAGTTCTTGAAAGGACCTTAGAACTTTCTCAGGAGTTTTTAGTAATTCCCATACAACTTCATTGTTGTGCTCATCATCCTTGGCTGAATAGACCAGAGTGATTGTGTTGTGAATCTTTTCCGTGCTTCTTAATTGTTTAATAAGTTCTTCTTTATCCTTAAGCTCGTTTAAATATTTGTTTTTGAATCCACTATATCTTTCTGGAGCGTATCCGAACCACTTTCTAAGTTCTTTACTTGGTACAATTTATTTCAGCCATAAATCCACTTTTCTTTCTTTTTGAATAACCCTCTGGCCATATTCAATCATCCAAAATTCTGAAATCGTCTTCCTTCTCTGAAGCTTAGTAAACTCATTTGATTTTGTACATGCCAATGACCAATAGTAATATGTCCGATTTGATTTATATTTCTATTGGGATAGTATAAATAACTTTCATAGATTTTGGTAATTTTTCAAATATTTCATTCCCTTCACACCCTTCAATATTGCACTTTCTATATTTCTGGTTTCAGAACTGAACTATCCAACTGCATTTAAAAAAAAATTATATTCTTATTGTATTGTCTATATCATTTTTGATCATCCGAAATGTCTCCATAAAATTACTTTTTATCAATTTTTGTTAATCAATTGATATTATAACAGAGTTTTACATAAAATTTATAGAAAAAGTTTGGTAAAACGTAATTTTTTATGAAATGTAAGAAATTCTGTTTACAAGGATTTTATTGCTTAATATTCGGTTTACCATTATTATATTCCTATTTACTAAGTGATATTTTTCTATTACCAAACTATATACCATAGTTAGATCAATAGTAACTTGAAGTCAAATTTTAGACAATATTCATAGGATATAATTATATAATTTTTATTAAAAATTCTGATTCTAGAATGGAATTATTCGATTTTCAAATGAATATATATTGGAGAGGATAATATTAGCGATTTAAACGACTTTTTAGAGGCTTCGGGCAAAATTAAAGAGATAAGTATTTTTGATGGAAAACTTGTCAACTTTGAAAATGAATTGAATGCTCTAGAATCTGAAAGAACTGATTCTCAGCTGAAGGTTTCTAAAGCTGAGGATAAACTCAAAGAACTCAAAGAAGAACTTCCCGGTTCCAATAATGGAGTTGAAATTAAAATTGAAAAAGGCAACTCTGAACTCAAAAAACTATTGAATTCTGTGTCACTCCTAGATAATAAGATCTCTGAAAAAACCATTGCAAAGGATGAAATCCAAGCAGAAAGGGATGAACTAGTTAAAAAAAGTTTAATGATTCTCCATTCTACCATGAAAAAAGAGTATCAAAAAGCAGATGAAGAACATGCACGCTATGTTGAGTTATACACTCAGGAAAGGGCTAAAAAACATGATCTTGAACGTAAAATGATGAATCTTAAGATGATGGTATATAAAACTTATGGTTTAAGGTTAATTTAACCTCCACCATCACAGAGCTCGTTGCTCATATCAACATCATCAAATTTACTTTTAGATCTTTTTATTATTCCATTCACTTTTTCTTTATCTCCGATTTCTTCTTGTTTTTCTTCTGATTTAAAGATGGTATGATTTTTAAGTTTATTGTACTCAGATTCGCCAATTACTTCAAGAAATTTAGTTTTATACCATAAATCTGTTGTATCTAATAACACCCAGGTCCCATTATCATCAGATTTAAAATCCACAGCTTCTCCGGCACTTCCAGTACCTGTGTACCTCAAATGGACTCCTTTTCGAATTGGTTTTCCCCTTACATCCTCAATATCCATAATATCACCCCATCATTTAATAAATATAATTATGATATGATCTTTAATTAATCCATACTAATCCACATCATCAATATCTGCCTTTTCTATATTTAGGAGCAAATAATCGCCTAGTACTGATATCTTATCGGGTTCAATTTCAATATCCTTTTTCCTTATTCCAAATTCACCAGTTGATATAGTTATAATGTTTATTAAACCCTCTTCTGGGTTTATAAGCATGTCAGATACTTTACCTATTTCTAATGCATTTTTATCCAATACTCTAGTTCCTAGAAATTCGCTAACCTTCATTGAAACACCTATAAAGTGATTTGTTTTTTGTATTATTTAATTTTTTTCAAACCGAATTATCAAGGATTAATTGATGATGTTCTTATTATTAATAATTTTACCTACCATAGAAATTAACATCTTAAATTTGGGATACAAATTATCAAAATCTTAACTTGTTAATTAAATTCTTTTCGTAAATTCATTTGAACAAAATTATTAGTATCTTCAATTATAGGATTGTAAAATAGAATGTTGAACCTTTTCCTGGTTCTGATTCGACNNATTTTTTGAGCAATTGCAAGTCCAATTCCTTGGTATTCTTCGTAGGTATGGAGTCATTGAAAGATGTAAAAATTCGTTTTATGTTTAGAGAATTACATTCTAATTCCATTATATTTAATACTGAAAAGATATACGATTATTTTCCTCTTAATAGCGAGCAAAGCAAACGAGCAAAGCGATTTAAAATTTTTATATATTTTAAAGTTTAATTATAATATAGTTAAAAATTTAACTAAAAACAGGAGTGATTTTAAATATGATTTTGAGACTTTCGATTGTACCCGTGATAGTGAAAGATTTAGATGAAGCTTTTGAGTTCTATACGGAAAAATTGGGTTTTGAGAAAGTAACTGATGTAAAGGGTCCAATACATTTTCTGACTGTAGCACCAAAAAAAGGAAAGGANNACTGAGATATTATTACAAGTTCCTGACCCAAAGATGATGGGAGAGGAAAAAGCAGCCGAATTAATGAGTCAAGTTGGCAAAAGCTCATATATATTTATAGTGGATAATTGTGAAAGTACAGTCGAAGAATTGAGAAAAAAAGGCGTGAAAATACTGATGGAACCCCAAACTCAACCATATGGTACTCAAGCTATAATTGCAGATCTTTATGGAAATTCATTCGTTCTCCGAGAACCACCAATATAACCATAATTTAAATTTTTTTTATTTATAAGTGAATAATTTAAGATAAAGATTTATTTAAAGAATTTAATTTCTATTTCACCATCAATTATCTCGATGTAACTGTTTTGAAGTTCCTTGCCAAATTCATCAACCCATGCAAAGTATTTGCTATTCGATTTTCTTTTTTATAAATGATGTATTAATATGTCCAAAGATCACTGCTTCATTAGGATATAATCCTAAAAAATAAGTATTTTGCTGGAGAAGTAGCAAAATGATAAATATTTTCCATGTCCTTTTCGATCCGAAGGTTCCAATTTAAGTTCGTCAACTTCTTCATTTGAGAATAGAGACCTATTAGAGGAAATTGGAAAGGTTGTGGAACATTGTTTCCTCAAATAATAAAATCAATAAATTTATTAGAGAATAAAAATCAATTTAGTTAAAATTGCTAAGATCATTTAGTCAATCTTTAATAATTTACTCAAAATTTAAATTTTGAATGGATATAAATAAAATAAGCAAATATATTGGAAAGGATTATTGGTGTTGAATTAGTACTATCGTGGCCCCATTTGGATCTTCTAAGAATACAAGGGTCCCAATTGTTATTGGCATGGGTTCTTTGTGATTTTAGCACCTTTAGATNNTTAGATTTGAGTTCTTTCACTGTTGTGTTTATGTCTTTAACTTCCATTCCAACCGAAAACAGACCAATTTCATTTTCTGTATTTTTTATGAGTTCTATCATGGCATCCCCTTCCCCTTTCAATAATGTGATTGTTAATCCTGGGTAGGGGTTGTGTTGGCTATCTATTTCAAATCCCATAACTTCAGTGTAAAACTTAATTGACTCATCCATATCCTTGACTATGATGGTAGCATATTTAACTTTCATTTTCATCACCTGTATGAATACTTGTTTTTCATTAATTATTAATATAGCCATAAATAATTTTTTTTTAACAAGCAATTAACAATCTTTGTCTCATATCCCCTTACTTTCCTTGTGTTTTCCAAATCTGGAATAAGTAACTTTAAGATTGAATCAAATCTAATGATATTGCTTCTTTTATCTTAAATCTAACTTCATAATATCAAATATTAAGAACCTTTATATTAAGTTATAATTAACATTATGGTGAGAAAATGAATATAAATAGAAACATAATTGATTCTCTGCAATATCCTATTAAAGATTGGATAAAGATAATCCTACTAGGAATAATTTTGATAATCCCGATCGTGAATTTTATTGGCCTAGGATATTACTTAAGAATCATAAAATCAACTTTGGCTGGTTTAGATGAACTTCCAGATTTCGAACGTGTTGGAGAACTATTTATTGATGGTATAAAACTTTTAATAGTATGTATAATTTACGCAATTGTACCTTTAATCTTCTATGCACTTTCATTTGCCTTTGCAGGATCTGCAACAGTTCCCAGTTCTACAACTACTTCATCGGTGTTTTCTTTCAGTTACTTACCTACATTAACTGGAATTTCATTGGTATTTTTCATAATAGCCACTATTTTTGCCATAATAATCAGCATATTTGCATATATGGGTATAGCTAACATGGTTTATTATGGCAGTGAAATAGGTGCGGCATTGAGATATCGTGAAATACTGGATAGAATTGCGTCAATTGGATGGGGAAATTACATCCTTTGGTGGATAGTACTGATGTTAATTATAACAGTTGCAGGATTTATCATTGGTATAGTTGGCGGAATTCTGTTATTCTTTGTCTTAGGTTTCCTTGTCTTTTTATTGGGATATAGCTACTTAGTAATATTCCAAACAAGATCAGTTGCGTTGACATTTGTATCTAGCAGAGAATACTAATATGTTGATGAACAACCAAAAACTAGCCCAGTTGAATAATTCAATCCTTTTGTAATGGTTTCTTATCTGGAGGTGTTTAAATTAGATATAAATGGACATTATTATTTCTAATACTTACCCTGTCATTAGGTTTAAATTCAGGATGTGTTGCTGCAGCAGGGAATTACACTACTACACAAAGTAGTACCAATTTTATCATGGGTTATTATATTAACCCCGATGTTACACCCATATCAGAAATAAATTTCCACGCCTTAAAAAGCGCCGGAATAACAGATATATACGTTTTAGTAACAAATAATAATTACTTAACAGTACTATCAGATGCCAAACAAAAAGCTGACGCTGTGGGAATAAGAACCAACGCTTGGGTATATCCTGGGTTCAGTTATGCCTCACAAGTCGCTAAGATGAAAATAGGAGTTCAATTAGATGTGGAAACATATAATATGCCTGCATATCTTTTACAAATTTTAGCCATGAGATTGGCCACCTATGGAGTAACTTTCTCACTTACTGTTAAACCTGATGGATGGGACGGAACCCAATACTACTACTTAATCTCGCCTTTATGCGACTACATAGTCCCTCAACTCTATGTAGGTGACTATGAACAGGGAATTACCGGTTTAACAAACAGGGTTAAAAATTATAACCAAATCTACAACCTCTACGATATCATTTTTCCAGGAAAAATTGTGGCCGGACTTGAAACCTACCAATCAGATCAAAATACAACTCCCAAAAATACTAGTACACTACAAGCAGAAATCAAAGCTGTACAACCATATACACATGGAGTAATCCTATTCAGGTACGGATTATCCAACTTCAATGGTTTAGAATAAATCCAGCAATGGCATCTACACATTTGAAGGTGAACAAAACTTCTGGTTCTGTGCTACCTTTCCAAATATTTGAAAAACAATTGACTTTAATGTAGTACATTGATTGCATGCCTAATGATTTGGTAAAGCGCATGAGTAGAGTAATCTAATAAAGTTAATTCATTTTATTTTTAATGATTTTATACAATTATTTGCAAATTAAAGATATCCTTTTGACAAAATACACCGGTGTTACATAGAGATTAACCAGAAATTACATTTAAAGAATGTTTAAACCCTTTACATACTTTTTACATCATATAAATCTTCTTTCATTCTCTATTGTAAACATCCATTTATTTATTTCCTTAAATTTTTATTTTGAACTACCACTGTTCATAATCAACTAATGAGATAAATTAAAATGATTATAACTTCATAATAATTATACTCAAAATAAAGAATAAAAACACAAACCTTATATTTTTGTTTGTATTGATAATAGTTACTTCACATTAATTAATAATAGTTAAAAAAAATAAGGATAACAGGGAAAAAAATGAAATACTCCTTTAAAATATTTAGTGTCTTCGGAATCCCCGTGGAACTACACATTACATTCTTAGTACTGATGCTTTTAATTTATATAGTGGCTTTTTTTAAAATTATACCATCTATTAATTTGTTAACCGCCGTATTAATAACCCTAGTTTTTGCTACAGTAGTAATTCACGAGTTAAGTCATTCTTATCTTGCAAAACGTTACGGAATTAGAATCGAAAGGATAGTGCTTCTCCCTATTGGTGGGCTGTCTGAGATGGAAGAAATACCCAAAGATCCTGCACAAGAGTTGAGAATTGCACTTGCAGGTCCTGTTTCTAACCTTGTTATAGCTTTGATCAGTTATATTGTTCTAATAATATTTGGATCCTTCCTTTCGATAGTACTCTCGGGTGCTTTATACTATTTCATCATTGTAAATCTATTATTAGGCTTATTTAATCTTCTTCCTGCATTTCCAATGGATGGTGGGAGGATATTGAGGGCATTTTTAGCAGAAAGAATGAGTTTTATAAAGGCAACTAAGCTCGCAGCTAGTATCGGTAAGCAGTTTGCAATCATAATGGCAGTTATAGGTGTTTTCTTTAACTTTCTATTGATACTTATTGCCATTTTTGTTTACATAGGAGCCGATGCAGAGTATAAATCAGTTGTTGTATCCACACTTTTAGGTGATGAAATGGTTAAGGATATAATGACAACAGATGTTCATACATTAACCCCTGAGGATACGGTTCAAGAAACATTAAAAACTATGTTCCGTGAGAAACATATGGGATATCCTGTTACTGATGATGGGAAATTGGTTGGAATAATAACTTTCGATGACATTTCAAAAATACCTGAAAATGAGAGAGATATGTTGATAAAAGATATTATGACCCGTGAATTGATTTTATCAGACCCTAATGAAGATCTGGTTGAAACCATTGGAAAACTTAACAAAAACAGAATTGGTAGGGTTCCTGTTGTAAAAAATGGCGAAATTGTAGGAATAGTATCAAAAACCGATATTACCAATACACTTCAAAAGAAAGAACTTAAATTAGATTGATATAAATTCTTTACAATTTTAGATACTAATATCTGGTTTACTGAGCTAATTGGTATAGGTCGTAAAGAAACTTTGATATATCGATGTTAATTTAGTGCTTAAATATTTGATATATCGATGTTAATTTATAATATTATTTAATAGGAGATCTTTTTCTATGGAAGATGCTTGTAGATTCATAATCAACGAAATTATAAAAGGACGGGTTAAATCAAAAACGGACCTTGAAAAGGTTAAATTAAAGGCCTGTCGAGATTTTAAACTCATGGAGTTTATGAGCAATTCTTTACTGCTTGAAAACGCTACCCCCTCTGAAAGAGCGAAAATATCTCCTCTGATACGTAAAAAACCTACAAGAACTATTTCAGGTGTTGCTGTAGTTGCTGTAATGTGCAAACCGCATAAATGTCCCCATGGAAGATGTACCTACTGTCCAGAGAGTGATATTGCCCCTCCAAGTTACACTGGAGAAGAGCCCGCTGCATTAAGGGCACGGATGTATGATTTCGATCCTTACAAACAAACCTATAATCGGTTATTGCAGCTTGAAAGTATAGGCCACCCACTTGATAAAGTTGAGCTTATTATAATGGGTGGTACATTCCCCTCTTGCTTTATATGTTACCAGGAATGGTTTGTTACACGTTGTATTGAAGCTATGAACGACTTCGGTATTACTGATCCAGATCAACGGATTGCTATTCGTAATGGTGAGAAGTTAAAGGTTCCTGAGAGTTTTAGCTACTTGGAAGATGTTCAATCTGCCAACGAACTATCCAATATAAGATGTGTGGGGATGACATTTGAAACACGACCTGACTACGCTAAAATACCTGATGTGGATAGAATGCTTCAAATGGGAGTTACAAGAGTTGAATTAGGTGTCCAAACCATATACAATTTCATTTACAAACGTATAGAACGGGGCCACAGGGTTGAGGATGTTATTGAGTCATCAAGAATACTCAGAGATTCCGGACTCAAGGTGGCTATGCATATGATGCCGGGCCTGTTTTCAGATCCCAAAAGAGATATGAGGATCTTTCACAGGTTGTTTGAGGATGATAACTTCAAACCAGACATGCTAAAAATATACCCCTGCTTAGTGACCAAGGGATCTAAACTGTATGAATTATGGAAAAACAGTGAATACACACCATACACAACTGAACAGGCAGTTGATTTAATAGTAAGGGTTAAAAAGATGCTTCCTAAATGGGTTAGAACAATGAGAATTCAACGGGACATACCATCACAACTTATTGAAGCCGGTGTTAAAAAATCAAATCTTGGAGAACTTGTATATAATAAACTAGCCGAAGATAATGTTAAATGCCAGTGTATCAGATGCAGGGAAGTAGGTCACCAGGGTATTTTGGGTGTAAATCCTATATTTGATAATATAAAACTCATGAAGGAAGAATACAATGCTGGTAAGGGTCGTGAAATTTTCATCTCACACGAAGATTCATTTAATGATATTCTGATTGGATTTTTGAGGCTTAGAATACCATCTATTAAGGCCCACAGAAGGGAAATTGATGAAAAAACAGCTATTGTAAGAGAACTTCATGTTTATGGACAGATGGCAGAGTTAGGACAGAAAAAAGAAGAAATATGGCAACATATGGGGTATGGAGAGGATCTATTAGTTGAAGCCGAAAAAACAGCATCAGAAACATACGATAAAAACAAACTGCTCATAATTAGTGGGGTTGGAGCCCGTAATTATTACAGGAAGTTCGGTTATAAAAAAGATGGTCCTTATATGTCCAAATTATTAAATAAATGATATAAATCGTTTTCATGAATCAAATATAACAAAAAGGAGTTGATTATTTGATATCCCCCGAAAAATTAGCTGGAATGATTGACCATACAAATATAAAGCCTAATGCTACCAAAGAAGAAATAAAAAAACTTTGTCACGAGGCTATCGAATTCAATTTTTCATCTGCATGTGTAACACCTGTAAATGTAGCATTAGCACAAGATATCCTTGGAGATACCAGCATTAATGTTTGTGCAGTTATTGGATTCCCATTTGGAACAAATAAATTAGAAATCAAAGCATTTGAAGCCCTTGTGGCTGTAGAAGATGGTGCTGCAGAACTTGACATGGTTCTAAATATAGGTGCTCTGAAATCATCTCAGAAAGCACTGGTTCGAAGGGATATTGAAGGGGTTGTTGAATCTGCTGATGGGATGGTTGTTAAGGTAATAATTGAGACTGCTCTTTTAACAGATAATGAAAAAATCGAAGCTTGTATCCTTTCCAAGGAAGCTAGAGCAGATTATGTTAAAACATCCACCGGTATTGGTTATCCAGGAGCTAATGTTCATGATGTAGAACTCATAAGAAAAACAGTCGGACCAGATATGGGTGTTAAAGCATCGGGAGGCATAAGAAATCTTAAAACGACACTTGAAATGATCAGGGCCGGAGCATCAAAAATAGGTACTTCAACCGGGGCTGCAATTATGAATGACCTCCTAAACTTATAATCAAGTTAAGGAAATGATTTGTAACATTTGATGGAAGTGATTTTTATGGAAATAGAAATAGAAATAATTGGTAAAGGAAAGTTAAATGCCATTCTTGATGAAAGAAACCCTAAAACAGCACGAATGATGTATGAAAACTTACCCCTTGAAGGAGAAGCCAATATATGGCTAGAAGAGATCTACTTCGACGTACCTCTAAAATTAGAATATGAAAATCCATCCTCAACAACTACAAAAGGAGATCTGTCATATTGGCCCCCAGGATCGGCGTTCTGTATATTTTATGGAGAATCACAGCCTGCCTCAGATGTTAACAATATAGGGAGGGTTGAAAATAACCTTGACCTCTTTAGCGAAGTAAAAAATGATGATAAAATTGTAATCAGAAAATTTAACAAATTTAAGAAGTTTATATAATATTTTTACTTTATCTAATCCTGTTTTTTTTGATATTAAATCCCATTATTAGATAAAATTCTATCGCATGAAGATAATATTGGTTAAAAAGTTCAAAAGTATACATCCTCTATAACAGGGTTGCACTCCACATATTCCAATAACATTGATTTTATTCCCTTTTCTAACAGTTTATTTGAAACGAACAGTTCATCTATAAAAAATTCTTTTCCTGCTCACCAAGAACGCTTAGTTCAGATGGAAACAGTTCTAACCATTTCCAATAGCAATGGTACATACTTTCCTATTCATGAATTTTTTATTGATTTGTATAGAACTTACCTATTATTTTAAAGTATTCATGTGAGGATTTCGCTTTTTTCATCTGAACAACCTTAAAAGTGTAGTTATTTAAACAACTCTTATATTCTTGTACAATGTATCCCGTTCAGCAGGTGTTCGACCCAAATTTCTTATTACCCTCTGGAAGTTTTGTGGATCAGTTTTCACACCGTGTTCAGCGCCAGCAGATTTGGATATGTTCTCTTCTCCAAGAGTTCCCCCAAGATCGTTAGCACCTGCTGTCAAACATACCTGTGCAAATTTAAAACCTAGTTTAACCCACGAAACTTGAATATTTGGTAATAATTCCCCAAACATGAGCCTTGAAACTGCATAAACTTTAAGATCTTCTATTCCTGTTGATCCCGGGCTGGATATTCCCTCCCTGTAGATGGGTGTGTTCTTGTGCATAAAGGTTAAAGGAACAAACTCAGTAAATCCGCCTGTTCTCTCTTGTATACTTCTTAAAATATCAATATGTTCTACTCTATGTTTCAACTTCTCGATGTGCCCATACATCATCGTACATGTTGTAGGTATTCCTGTTTTATGAGCTGTTTCAACTATTTCGATCCATTTAGCAGTATCCATCTTACTAGGGCAAAGAACCTTCCTAATATCATCGTTTAAGATTTCAGCAGCATTCCCGGGAATAGAATCTAGACCTGCATTTTTCAACATTTTCAACTCTTCTGATATGGAAATACCAGACCTTTCAGCTCCATATAAAATCTCCATGGGTGAAAATGCGTGTATGTAAATATCAGGAAGTTCTAATCTTAATTTTTGTAGGAGTTCCTCATAGTAATATGCATCCACATCAGGATGTAGTCCTCCTTGTATACACACCTCTCTTGCACCGTTGTTCCAAGCTATTTTAGCCCTTTTAACAATTTCTTCAGGACTCAAAAAGTATGATTCACTGTTTTCTTCATCACGTCTAAATGCACAGAATCCACATGTTCCATTGCAAATATTGGTAAAATTGATATTCCAATTTTGTATGTAAGTTACGTTATCACCAACAAGCTGTTCGCGTCGGATGTCGGCAGCGATTATAAGGGCCTGAAGTTCTCTTCCTGTGGTCTTAATGAGTTCAAATGCTTCTTCTCGTGATATTCTCGTTTCTAAAGACTTCCCCAATATCTCTTCTATATGGGTGTCAATGTTTAACTGCTCAAACATGGAATTTCATATTCTACTTAGTACCCTTATAAGTTTTGGTTA
>PMMV01000047.1:0-2330 GCA_003162115.1 Methanobacterium sp. | reverse complement strand
GGAAGAAAAACTGTCAAAGCAGATGACATTGACATGGCTGTTAAAACAGCCTAATTTTCTTCTTTTTTTATTTATTTTTATTTTTAACTATCAGATTGTATATACATTGTGTAAAACTTTTTTTTAATAAATTTTAAACTCTCGATAAATGGTTTAAATCTTTTAATAGTGCTGTAGCATTTCGATATAAATATTTTTTTTATTAAATTTGATTTCGTATATTGGGCTATTATAAATTTGACCTACAATTTTTATACATTAATACAAATTAAGTGTACAAGATTTTATGTTAAATATCAAAGAGTTAATAAATATGAGCTCAGAAGGAAATTTAATGGAGCATTTGCATGAGAATCCATGGACAGAAGAACTGGTCATACATACAACCACATTTGAGATAGCTTGAGGAACAAAAAACCAAGGAAAACTTGAAATAGCAATAAGCGCTGAAACACAAGATTCAAAGATGAATCATAAATTTATTGCGAAACTAAAGTTTAAAAAAATTACAAAACATTATGGACAATTGAAATTGCAAACAATGTCCTAAGAAACATTCGTAACCATATATTAACGCTCTTGAAAATCATGGAAAAAATTCTGAGGTGTATCCCGCTCAGATTCATGAAAATTGATTAAAAATATATTTTTTTTCTTTTATTGACTAAAATTTTTTAAATTATTGAAAAACAAGTTCAATGATCTCTTCAGTATCAAATTCATCTTCTGTTAGAGGTAATATATACTTCTTAAGTGGCTCAACAACAACAAATGCCAGTGGAGAAATTGATTCAGTAAAAGATGTTTCCATTTCAACTGTTGAAATCTCAATTATCGGATAAAAAGTTCTTTCACCCACCTTAAATACTTTTCCAACTTCCTTTACCTTCTTAGTTTTAGAAAACATTTTTTCCCATTTAATTATGCTCTTACCTCATTTATTAAGTTTCTCACGGGTTTTTTGGTTATGGCCTTCAATGATTCAACCACAATCCACAAAAGCTTTATTTTTAATTCAAAATATATATTCCCCTCAAATGTCGTTTTCATAAATACTGGACGCATATTAATGGAAACTTTTGGGATTAAATTGACCATTGGTAGTACAGACCAGAAAACGCCTGCTATTTCAGCTGTGTCTACTGGGCTGTCCAATCCTAGATTGAAGTCCAGGCTGAACCTTTCAAGTGTAATGGATCTTAAAAAGGCATAAATTATATTCTCAAAATAGGGCATTGATTCTAAAAAAAGGTTGAAAACCCTGATAATCCTATCAAAAGTCCATTCAGCCTTAACTTTTTTCTCAACTTTTTCTTCCTCTTTTTCCTCTTCGGATGGTATCTCCCTTTTAAGGATCTTGATTTTCAGCCAGGTTATCTTGTAGTATCCCTTAAAATCCATATCTCTGTTGCCCAAGTTTAGAGTTATATGGAATGGGATCACCATAATACTTGCTATTATAATTATTATAACAAGAATTATGATGATTAGAATGTTGATCAACTAGGATCTCCTTCAAATTTTATTAGTCAACAAATTACCAAATTATTTTTCTTTTATGTCGACTTTGGCTTCATTCTTATTAGATTCGAACTTGGCCTTTCCTTTTTTACCTTCAATTTTGGCTTCTTTCTTTTTACCCTTTTCCATCATCATCTTAGAGCCTTGACTTATGATCTCAACTGCTGCATTACTTAATTCCCCTATAGCCCTTGTTAATGGGTCTGGTGCTTTCAGGGACATTACTTTAACTCCTTCAGGCCCTTTAACTCCTTTATGCACGACTACCATGGCTATTGGTTCTATACCTGCAGCTCCACCTGCTCCTGCTCCTCCGGCACTCATATTATCTTGACCTTTACCTTCACCCATTCCTGCACCGAATCCCATACCCATTCGAGTAACTGGGATCATTAAAAATTCATCGGTTTCTATAGTTTCTCCTATTACGTTTTCAATATTCAAAACTTTACGAATTTCTTCTACAGTTGTTTTAATCGGATTATCTATATCCATCAAATTCCTCCTAAAATATTTTTTCTACATTAATAGTATGTGGTCGAATGCATATAAAATTTGTTACTTTCATTTCAGAGGACTTTGTACTCATTAAAATTGTTAAAATCGAAATTTTGAGTAAATTGTATATATATTATCTTAAAAATGATTTATTAAATAAATCTAAGAGTATTTTAAGTAAATTTCCGAATTTAAATGGTTTTATCAAATTATCTTTAATTTTTAATAAATTTTACTCAAATAAGATGTTTTTATGGTGATTTCTCCCCCAACAGTGGAAAAGGTTATATAGGAATAGAGTTATATTCAAG
>PMMV01000044.1 GCA_003162115.1 Methanobacterium sp. | reverse complement strand
TTGTAATGAATATTTCTATTACTAATTATTTCGATATTCCAGATGTGTAATATTAGTATATGACCTTTATAGGGATGAAATTGGGTCTTAATTCCCAATTAATTAGGGTTGGTTTAATGTTTAATAAAAAAAGACAACTTGAAATGGCATTACAACGTATCCCACCCCATAAAAGCCCTAAAATAGATCTGGAACAGTATTCAACCCCATCAGTGATAGCGGCAGATGTTTTATGGAATGCCCAGTCAATTGGTGACGTTGAAGGTATGAAGATCGTGGATCTTGGATGTGGAACGGGCATCTTTGCAATTGGTTCTGCTCTGATGGATGCCTCAGAAGCGGTTGGTGTAGATATTGATGGGGATGCTGTTTCTGTTGCAGAAACTCAAGCTGTAAAGATGGGGGTTGAGGATAAGACAAGATTTTTAACCTGTGATATTCAAGACTTCAAAGAATCTGCAGATACAGTAATACAGAACCCTCCATTTGGTGCTCAGAAAGCTAACAGGAAGGATGCCGACAGATTGTTCATGGTTAAAGCCCTTGAAATTGCACCTGTTGTTTACTCATTCCATATCCAAGAGACTGAGGATTTTGTTAGCAATTTTTTCAAAAAAGAAGGTGCTAATATATCTCATGTGTACCATTACAACTTTCCAATTCCTCGTACCTATGATTTCCACAGAAGAGAGAAAGTAGATGTGAAGGTTGTACTTTTGAGGGTGGAAATATAAGAGATGTGTTTGTTTTAAATCGTTTCTATTTTTTATTAAGTCATGTTTTGTAATATCAATATTTTATGATGATGGTGAAAATTTATGGATCTAATAATTCCAATGGCATTGATAAGGGGATTTTTTTTACTGTACTTCACACTATTTTTTTGTTACAACAGAGCATAAAAAGAATCTGGGGATAGAATGAAATTATATTTTCAAAAATATTTTTATTAAGGTCTAAAATCTTATTTTTAAATNNTGTTTTCAATTGTTTTTCAGCTAAAAATATAATTTAGATATGACCATAAAATATATTTATTATACTGTACTAAATTGTATTAAGATGAAATAGACTGGACAAGTGAAATTTTTTTAATGTCTTTAAAAAAAATTTTGTAAGTTTAAATATGGTTAGGGGGATAAAATATGCTTGCAAAAATGCAACAACAAACTGACACATCACCCCAAAGTGAAGCATCTCTTTTTAGAAACAAGTTGACAGTATTTAGTTTGGTATTAATTTTGGGGATAGGTATATCAGCGGGCTATATGATGTTTACATTATTACAACCCGCCACACCTGTTAATGTAAGCAATAACACCACTGAAGTTGTTGTAATAGCCCCCACTAATCATGTCAACCAAACCAGTGAATTACAAAATGCTACAGTCAAGAATAAAACTGTTAATAAAACAAATAATTCTACACCCCATGTTAATGTAAAAATTTCAAAATCTAATACTTCTAAACCAAATATATCCAGTTCTAAGACATCAACATCTGGAGAGAATAATTCATCCGGTAATTAAACTACTTCAAATGGGATATGATTAATTTTAATAGCTTAGCTAATAGTTTAATTTCTTATTTTTTATGGATTTAGATATATATTATTTTAGGCAAATCATTATATTATATTAAGTTATAATCAACAATAATTTAGTATTAAATTTAAAGGATCTGTTAATTGTAACAAATGGGGGATTAATTGAAGGAAGAAAAAGCTACATGCAACATCCCTTCACTCAATCTCCCTGAAGGATGGTCGTGTGTAAAAACTTCTGGTCCAGGACCATTTGTTACAAAAGCCGTTTTAAAGCAGCCGCAAGGTCCGCATGTATTTTGGAATTCACGAGACCATCGTAAACACCACAATCTACTAGGCAGTAAATACGATTCAACATGGTACGTTCCAAGAGCAATTGGATGGTGGGTAGGGATACTATTTGCAATTGGTGCTTTTTGTTTTACTATAGGTCCAACTCCGGGCTATTTGGACTGGATTGGGGTCCAAAAAGATGGATTAACATTTTTTGTTGGATCAATTTTTTTTACAACAGCAGCCTTCTCACAGTACATTGAGACCATCAACGCGCGTCAAACCCCTAAAGGTTCTTTTTTAAAAGAAAAAATTCGTTTTTTAACTTGGGAACCAAGGAGAATTGATTGGCTTGCAAGTGTTGTTCAGTTTATTGGTACATTATTTTTTAATATCAGTACCTTTTACGCCCTTAACTTCAGCATGACCACCCAACAGATAAACCATCTTGTTTGGGGGCCGGATGCATATGGATCAATTTGTTTCTTAATTGCTAGTGGCCTGGTATGGATAGAGGTTGGACATTCTCTATTTTCATGGAAGACAGGAAATCTTTCATGGCGAATTGCATTATTAAACCTTGTAGGATCGATGGCATTTGGTGTTTCAGCAGTAGCTGCCTTTGTACTGCCGGTAACAGGACAGCCTTTAAATATATTATTAGTAAATCTCGGAACATTTGTCGGAGGTGTATGCTTCCTATTAGGGGGGATATTGTTACTGCCAGAACGAACTCATCCCGATGTACCTGTTAAAAGTAACAATTCCAATTTTAAACAATGATAAAAAAAATTTAAAAAAAAGATACATCTTTATAATAGATTATAATAATGAGAAATTATTTTTTATTTTTTATAAGTTCTTTTAAATCCTTAATTTCTGATTTCATATCATCTATATTTTTGTTGATCTCATTGATCCTGTCCATTTTATCTAAACGACTGTTTATATTGTCCAATTTTTTATCGATGGATTTAACTTTGGTACTGGTTTTTTCAGCCAGTGCTTCTGTACCCTTTCTGAACTTTTCTATTAAAGAAAAGGTAGCAACAGAAGTTACGATACTGGTAAGTATTAATGCACTGAACATGGACATTACACCCATCAATCTACCTAGACCTGTTACAGGGATAATGTCTCCATAACCTACCGTCGTTATTGTTTGAAGTATGAACCAGATTGAATCATCGAAGGTGGCTACTTGAGGGTTTACGCCGTGTTCAGCATAGTAAAATACATAGGAACAGAAAAAGAAAACCACCAAGAAGAAGGCTATAGCATATACCAGTCTGGTTTTTTCTTGGTATTTTATGACCTCTTCACCCACTTTCCTTACAAACCAGTACAGGGCAATAATTTTGATGATTATAATGATCTTTATAATGGGTGTGGGATAAACAATGCCAAAAAATTGGAATGTAATGAAGTAAATAGGAATCAAAACTATGATATCTGACCAGTTCGCTTTAAAATATTCCTTTGGACTGGTTTCAGTTGCTTTAATTCTCCAAATAAATACAATCAATAAGATAATACTTACAATTAAATCGAATAAACCCATATTTTGAAGTGTTACTGCTTTTAAATTGGGAGAGATTACCGTTAAAAAAAGTAGAATTCCGTCCATTATTATTAGAAAAACCAGTATGGTCTGCCATAGTACGCCTGGTCTGTTGCTTAATACTTTCATGATTGTTATTTATTTGCTTTAATCATAAATTTGTTTATATTATATTCTAAAAAATAATAAAAAAAATTAAATTAATGGGGGGGAGGGGGTTTTGAGCCCATTTATTTTTTCTTTCCTTGTTCATTCTGCCACTGTAGATAGTGGGATCATTTGAGGTGCAAATAACTCTATTAATCCTGCTAAAATAAGGAATGCACCAATTAAAGCAGCTAATACCAAAGGATTGGCAGCATATGAACCTATCACAACAAAGAGGATACCAATTACAATTCCTAAAACACCAATACCTTTTCTTTTAAGTCCTTTGCCAGATATAAGTGATTCTAACCCGGCTAATGCTAAGAAAAATCCAACAATATAAAGTGCTATAAATGAGAAGAATTCAAAAGCTTTAATATCTCCTATGAATACTATTCCCATCATTAAAGCAAATACGGCAACTATAAGACCCGCAACTCCCGCTGATATGCTATCATTTTTTAGACTCTTTACAAGAATCCAGATACCAACAAATATTATTCCAACACCAGCAATAGCATTAACAGTAAAAACGCTAATTAAAGGAAACACAATAACTATTAAACCCATTAATATCCCTAATATTCCAAGCAGCACATTTCTACCTTCATCCATAATGTTCCTCCATTATATTCTTTTTATCAACAAAGACCTTATCGTTACTGAAATAATTATCCTATAATCTATAATAATATTATACTTTAGTTTATTATACATTTAGGGGTTGATGTGTTGTTAAAAATGAGTAAATTATTTAATTGAACAAATTTATTATTCATTTTGTACAATAGTAGTATAGAATAAAATAAAAAATGGAGATGATTATTATGGAACAAGAAAATCCTTTAGGCGAATTAATCATACCAATAGAAGGTCTGTTAAAAGAGGAGTTACAGGAAGAAATTGAAGAAAGAATAACATTTACTGTTGAAAACCTTTACTATCTTGACAATGAACTTGATGTTTTTGTACAGCTGGTTAGAGATAATGTCGAGGCTAACAAAGACTCTCCGGATAAACTTGTAACCCTCTACAATTACCTTGACGAGATGTGGAGTGTACTCATAACCAATGACCTTCGTGACGTTTTATTGGATACACTTTCCATAGTACAGGAACGTAAACATGAACTGGAGGAAATTCTTGAAGAGATCGAAGAAACTCTTGAAAACCAGGAAATTTCAGAGGATTGAGTATAGAATAATCCAAACTACAGAGTAAACAGGATTAAAATAATGTTTTTATTGAATAAATTAAATGTACTTCCCATATTTTTTAATAATGAATTACTTTTATTTTATAAAATTTGGAGTTGATTGTTGATGGATTTTAAAGAATTGTTAATGTCTAGATATGCTACTAAAAAGTTTGATGGCACTAAAATTGATGATGGTAAGATTGAAGATTTATTTGAGATGATTCGTTTTGCACCTTCAGCTCTAAACCTGCAGCCATGGAAGGTTAAGGTTGTTACAGATCAAGATACTAAAAAGAAATTATCTACAGCTTCAATGGAACAGGCTCAGATTAAAAGTTGTTCTCACCTTCTCGTTTTCTGTGCAGATACAGATCTGTCTGGAAATGCTGATAAGATAACCAATCTCATGAAAAAAGTAGATGTACCCGATGAAAAACTTAAACAAGTTCAAGAGGTAATGAAAATATTTTTAAGTAACTATGACAGTGAAACAGGAATATATGAAGCTCAGTGCAATGTATTTATTGCTGCCATAACAGCTATTTATGCTGCCAAATCTCTTGGAATTGATTCATGTCCAATGCAGGGATTCAGTGCAGAAGCATATTCTGAAATTCTCGAAATTCCTTCGGGAATAGTTCCAACCATATTGGTTCCCTTAGGATATCCTGCTGATAAGCCAATGCCCAAATTAAGATTCCCTAAAGAAGATATATTCTTTTAATAAAATTTTTTTTCATATTTCTTTTTTTTATTATTTAATCTGAATTGTTTTACAATGTATGACTTTAAAAAATGACTGTTTTGTTTATTGCATTAAAATCTAAAAAAAATGAGTATATATGGGAAGAGGTACATACTATATCTAATCTCTATTGGATCAAGTTTTTAAGAGGGATTTTAAGCTTCTTCCGGTACTCAAATAGTGAAAATCATGGTAAATATTGATAGATGGGTTTTAATCATTTGTAAAATGTCCCCCATATACTATATAAGCCATGAAAACAAATATTAAAAGATGGAAAGAAAGCGGTTATCAATTTTCGTTCCGGCATCAATATTATCTGAAACGAAAGATTTAAGAATAAAAACATATAAAATTGGATTGATTGGAAGAGCTGCAGCCATTTTTAAGGCTGACAGAATCGTTGTTTACAGTGATAATTCTGACAAAGAAGAGGTAAAGTTTATTAGTGATGTACTCACTTATATGAATACGCCTCAATACCTTAGAAAAAAGGTTTTTCCTATAACAAGGGAGCTCCGAAATGTTGGTATTCTTCCACCACTTAGAACTCCCCATCACCCAACTGGAGAACTCGGTGAAGGTGACTATAGACAGGGATTGACATTAAAACGGACAAAAAAAGGTACCGTTGTTGATATCGGTGCTGATAGGCTTGCGCTTTGTAAAGAAAAATTAAGCGTAAACAAGGTTCTAAGCTTTAAAGTAGTAAAGCTTGGTAAAGAATTAATAATAGATCCTGATGTACCAGACTATTATTGGGGATACAAAGTATTAGCCACCAATAAAAATCTGTACGATAGCATACTCACATTGAAACCAGGACCGGATTTGGTTATTGGAACTTCAAGGTATGCGCAATCTATCACTTCTGTTTTAGAGGAAGTAAAAGGTAAATTAAAGGGTTCCAAACACACGGCAATTCTATTTGGTGGTCCTTATTCTGGCCTAGATGAACTTATTTCTGGTCAGGATGAAAAAGAAATTATAGATCTCGAAGTTAACACAGTCCCTTCACAGGGAACTAAAACTGTAAGAACTGAAGAAGCAGTTTTAGCGAC
>PMMV01000004.1 GCA_003162115.1 Methanobacterium sp. | reverse complement strand
CAGTTAAAATGGGAGTATTCTAATAGTATTATTCTTATCATACCAATATCATGTTAAATCCGATTTCGGATACTTAACACCCCAATGGAGGAAATAAAATGGGAAAACGATTAATAATCCAGAGAAGAGGAAGAGGAACTCCTACTTACAAGAGTGCATCACACCGATTCAGGGGAAAAATCGCCTACAGATCATACGATGATCTGGAGAAGGATGGATGCCTAAAGGGAAAAGTAACAGACATAATACACGACCCTGGCAGAACAGCCCCTGTGGCATTAGTAAAATTTGAAAATGGAGAAAAAAGTCTTATTTTAGCACCTGAAGGAATACAAATTGCTGATGAAGTTGCATGTGGAATTTCAGCTCCAATTAACCCAGGAAACTCATTACCACTTGCAGAAATTCCTGAAGGTACACCACTGTACAATTTAGAAAAACATCCAGGTGACGGCGGAAGATTTGTCAGGTCATCAGGAACTTACGCTTCTTTAATAACTCACGATGTTGGTAAGGCAATTGTTGAATTACCATCAGGTGAATTAAAGGCATTCAACCCCCGCTGCAGGGCCACTGTAGGTGTTGTTGCAGGCGGAGGAAGAAAGGAGAAACCATTCCTCAAGGCAGGAAACAGGTACCACGCCCTTAAAGCTAAAGGTAAGAAGAATGTCAGTGTCAGAGGAGTGGCAATGAACGCAGTGGACCACCCACACGGTGGAGGAAACAGGCAGCATCCTGGTAAACCTACAACTATATCAAGACACGCACCGCCAGGAAGAAAGGTTGGTTCAATAGCAGCTAGCAGAACTGGTAGAAGGAGATAATTACTCCAAATATTTTAAATATTATAAATAAACGGATATAAACGGATTAGGAGGAGACTAATTGGCAAGAAAAGTATTCAATTATCGCGGTTACACATTGGAAGAACTGCAGGACATGCCGCTGGACAATGTTATACAACTGTTACCATCAAGGCAGAGAAGATCCCTAAAAAGAGGATTTTTGCCTAGGCAAAAGAAGGTTCTCGAGAAAATAAGGAAGATCAAAAAGGAAGGACCAAGAAAGGATGGAAGACCGCAGATCATAAAAACACACTGCAGAGATATGATAGTACTTCCTGAAATGGTTGGAATGACCTTCGGAATCTACAGTGGAAAAGAATTTATCAACGTGGTTATCCAGCCAGAGATGATCGGATGTTACTTCGGTGAATTTTCAGTCACAAGGCAGAGGGTTCAGCACGGAGATCCGGGTATGGGAGCAACAAGATCATCCATGTTCGTACCGCTTAAATAAGGAGAAGTTACAATGGCGAAGATCAAATACGCTTATCAGGATGAATATACAGGAAAAACAGCAAAAGCTGCAGGGAAGGCTATGAAGATTTCCCCTAAGCACTCTGTCGAGATATGTCGTACCATAAGGGGAATGCACCTCGATGATGCTAAAGAATACCTTCAGGCAGTTATGAAAAAGGAAACTCCTGTACCATTCAAAAGACACAATAAAAAAGTAGGACATAAAAGAGGACTTGTAGGATGGCCAACTGGACGTTATCCAGTAAAAGCTGCTGAACACATACTTCAGGTACTGGAAAACGCAGAGGCAAATGCAGAGTACAAGGGCCTAGAAACAGAAGACCTTAAAATAGTTCATATATCCAGTCATCGTGGTTACATCATAAGAGGATGGACACCAAGGGCATTCGGAAGGGCCAGTCCCTTTAACACACCAACAACCCATATACAGGTAGTTCTAGGGGAGGCATAGATTAAATGATTGAAAAGGATTTCGTAACAGAAGGACTTAAAAGAACAAGAATCGACGAATACCTTGAAAATGAGCTTGAAAGGGCAGGTTATGGTGGAATGGAAATCCAGGTAACCCCTCTCGGTACAATGGTTGTTGTTTACGCTGAAAGACCGGGTATGGTCATAGGAAGAGGTGGAAAAACTGTCCGAAGCATAACCCAAAACCTTAAAACTGGTTACGGTCTTGAAAACCCTCAAGTAGAGGTTAAAGAAGTTGAAATACCAGAGCTTAACCCTAAGATAATGGCTCATAAAATTGCTGCCATGCTTCAGAGGGGAATGCATTTCAGGAGAGTTGCTTACACTGCGCTACGCAGAATCATGGGTGCAGGAGCCCAGGGTGTTGAAGTAACCATCTCAGGAAAGATAAGGGGTTCACGATCCGCATGTGCCAAATTTTCAGATGGCTACATCAAAAAATGTGGAGAACCAGCTATCAGATTTGTGAGACATGGATTTGCAACAGTACAGCTCAAACCCGGTGTTCTTGGAATTAATGTTAGAATTATGCCGCCAGATGTGGTTTTACCAGATAAGGTTGACATTTTAAAGATTGAAGTCGAAGAAGCTGTTGTTGAAGACGTTGTAGAAGTAGAAACAACTCCAGACAAGGTTGAATCTGTCGAAAGTGTTGTTGAAGACATTGTTGAAGAAGCAGCGGAAGAAGCAGCCGAAGCAGACATCATTGAAGAAGTTGTAGAAGATACTGAAGAAGCTTCTGAAGAACCTGAAGAGGTTGAAGCGGAAGCAAAAACCACTGAAGAAACATCAGTAGAAAAAAAATCGGAAGAACCTAAAAAGGAAGAAGCAGAACCGGAAACTACTGAAGATACTCCAGTAGAAGAAGAGGAAAGTAATCCCAAAGCGGATGAAGCTGAAGTTCAGGAAGCTCCAGAACCAGAAGAAACCGCTGAAAAAGCCGATAAATCAGAATAAAATATAATCTGTGAAATTATCACAAGTTATAAAAGGATGTAGAGAAATGGTAATATTAAGAAGCAAGGAAATACGAGCATTGGAGATGGAAGAGATCCAGAAGAAACTGGATGAACTCAGGGCTGAACATGCGAAAAACATCTCAAAAAGTGCAGCTGCAGGGGTTTATGAAAATCCAGGTAAAATCAAGGAACTTAAACGAACGATCGCACGTGTCCTTACCATAATGAACGAAAAACAGCAGGAGAAATAAAATCGATGAAAGTCTGTGAGATATGCGGTCTTCCTGAAGAACTTTGCGTCTGCGAGGAGATAGCCAGAGAAATTCAAAAAGTTAAGGTCTATACAGTTAGAAGAAGATTCGGAAAACTTATGACCATCGTTGAGGGCATAGATGAGCACGATATTGATATAAAGGAACTAACAAAGGAACTGAAGGCGAAATGTGCCTGTGGAGGAACAGCCAAAAAGGGTCAGATAGAACTTCAAGGAGACCACAAAAGAAGGGTCAAAGAAGTTCTAGCTAACATGGGCTTTTCTTCGGACACCATCGAAATCAAAAACAGGGAAGATAGGGGAAGGAAAAGACGTAGATAAAAACATGGGGAATTTCATGTTTATTTTTGTATGTCACCATCCATAGATCTTTTATCGGTGGAACAATGATCACTCCACAAAACATATTCCGACACGAACTTGTGGGACTGGGTGTTGAGGTTGTAAAAAGCTCACATAAAGGTTTTACAGGAATCAAGGGAGAAGTTGTCGACGAAACAAAGAACACCATCAAGGTGGAGGATGTAGAGGGATGTGAAAAAATCATCCCAAAAAACGTTGCAACCTTCCGCTTCACACTGCCAAGTAGTGCAGTTGTTGAAGTTGACGGCAGGATTATCGTTGCTCGCCCTGAAGACAGGATTAAGAAGAAATTCAGAAAGTACTGATGGGATGTCATTAAAGTAATTGAATATAAAATTCTCATGCAACATACTCAGAAAAGATTAAATTCGATATAAATTTTTAAAAATTGAACATATAAATTAAAAGGACATATAAGGTGATAAAATGGTTGGTATCGACGTTAAAGAACCAAAAGTAGAATGTGAAGATCCCAACTGTCCCTTTCATGGAACCCTCCCTGTGAGGGGTCAAATACTTGAAGGAATAGTAACTAGTGAAAAGGCAGAAAGGACCATTACAGTAGAGAGGAGTTTTTACAAATTCATCAGTAAGTACGAGAGATACGAAAAGAGAAAATCAAAAATCAGCGCTCACAAACCTGACTGTTTAGATGTTAAGGTTGGAGACTCTGTGAAGATCGCAGAATGCAGATCTCTAAGCAAGACTAAACACTTCGTACTAGTTGAAGTAAAGGGAGAAGAGTAAATGAAGGCAATTACCTCCAATATTACAAAAGCACTCCCCATAGGTGCTAGACTCCAGTGCATTGACAACACCGGTGCAAGGGAAGTTGAGATCATAGCTGTCAAAGGATACAAGGGTGTTAGAAGAAGATTAGCACCTGCAGGTGTCGGTGACATGATCGTTGTCTCGGTTAAAAAAGGCAGCGTTGACATGAGAAAAGAGGTCACAACAGCGGTTGTGGTCAGGCAGAAAAAAGAATTCAAAAGGGCTGATGGATTAAGGATCAAATTTGAAGATAACGCCGCAGTAATTATAAGTATTGAAGGTGTGCTTAAGGGTTCAGAAATAAGGGGACCTATAGCCAAGGAAGCAGCTGACAGATGGCCTGCTATTGGAAGTGCTGCCAGTATAATAGTTTAAATATAAATAGGTGATAATATATGTCAACACAGCCAAGAAAACAGAGGAAATTTATTTATAAGGCACCATTACACATACGCCACAAGTTAATGAGCGTATTACTGAGTGAGGAACTTAGGGAGCAGTACCACCGAAGATCTCTCCCTGTGAAAAAAGGTGATCTTATAAAGGTTATGCGTGGAGATTTCAAGGACCACGAAGGAAAAATTGAAAAAGTCGACCTTAAAAATTATCGTGTCATGATCGAGGGTATGTCAGTACAGAAACCTGATGGAAACAAAGTTTACCATCCTGTTCATCCTTCAAACGTCATGATATTGGAACTCGATATAGAAGACGATGAAAGAAATGATGTATTAGAGAGGAAGGGATAATATGGCAAAGATGGGATCAAGAAAACATCTTAAACGATTCAAATCACCAGTGCACTGGCCCATTCACCCCAAAGAGGATAAATGGACTGTAAAACCAAGTGCAGGACCACACGCTATCGAGGAATCATTACCTCTCCTTATAGTTGTAAGGGACATCCTCAAGGTTGCAGATAATGCAAGAGAAGCAAAGATAATCATCAACAANNACAGATAAAACCACCATAAAAGGCGGTAAAACACAACTAAACCTCCACGATGGAAGGAATTCCATTGTAGACGAAGAATACAGTTCAGGAGATGTTGTTGTTGTGGAAATTCCAGATCAAACAGTTACCGATCA
>PMMV01000029.1 GCA_003162115.1 Methanobacterium sp. | reverse complement strand
GATTCTCAATAAACCAGTAAAGAAATTCTGAATCTTTATAAAATCTAAAAGAGATCAACAAAATTCATATTCAATTCATGATCTTTACTCTTCCAAATAGCTTGTATAATACCATTGTCCTATCTATGTTTAGATATGTAAACTTTTATAGATAACCCTTTATTATATAGGATATGACTATGTTATTTTTCAATACTTAAATTTAAGTGGTACAAATGAAAGTTTCGATAACTTCTGGAAGGGCTGAAGGTCCAACAAAGCTTAATGCATTTGATAATGCATTACTTGACGCAGAAATTGGTGATATTAATCTTATAAAGGTTTCAAGTATATTACCCTCAGGCACTGAGATAGTTCCGGTTCCAAAATTCTTAGCAGGGGACATGGTTAACTGTGTGCTTGCCTACGAATCATCAGAGGTTGAAGGAGATTTAATCTCTGCAGCTGTAGCTGTAGCTACTTCTGATTATTTTGGATGCGTTGTTGAGAACACGGGCATTAATCATGATCCGGAAGATGTAAAAAATGAGGCAGAGTCCATGGTAAGGTATATGATGGATGTACGGGGACTCAATATCAAAGAAATCATAGTAGCAGATAAGAGCCATATAGTTAAAAAACAAGGTGCAGTTGTTGCAGCACTTATCTACATTGGTTAGATAACTAAATTATACTCATTGTTAAATTGAAGGGGTAAAAATGAAAAAGGATGACATCGAGTTTTGGAGTAGAATATCAAACACAATAATGGTAGAAGCCCAAGAAGCAGTCAGACCATTTGTTGGTACAGAAAAGGCAGCAAAAGTAGTGAAAATGGGTGCAGATGGAACACCGACCAAGTTCATAGATCTTGTAGCCGAAGATAAGGTTGTTGAAGTTTTAAAGGATTCAGAAAGACCGGTAACACTTATAAGCGAGGAGATAGGTGAATTTAAAATTGGAAAGGGNNAACATACCTGCATATGGAATATCAATAGCAGTAGCAGATCCTACTAGTGCATCTAATAATGTTAAAGTACCGGGAAAACTCACAATCAGTGACATTGAAATTGGTTTTGTTAAAAACTTTGCAACTGATGACATTTACAATGCCCAAAAGGGAATGGGTGCTTGGCTTAACGGAAAACAAGTTAAGCCATCAACAAGAAGAGATGTTTCAGGCTCTTCAATAGGAGCTTATATATACAGGGCAGAAATGTCCAAAATAGACAGACTCTGCAAAACAGTGAGTAGCATGAGAATTTTAGGTTCAGTAGCAATAGAGCTGTGTTATGTGGCAGATGGTACGTATGATGCATTTTTAGATGTGCGTGGAAACTTAAGGATAGTTGATATATCAGCTGCAAAACTTATAATAGAGGAATCAAATGGTGTTGTAACGGATGAGAAATGCAGATCACTGAATAGTGAATTGAACGTTATTGATAGGACTTCAATAATTGCTTCATGTAATAAAAATGTTCACAGGGGAATAATAGAAATCTTGGGAGGTATTTGATGCGCATAGGAGTCGTAGCACGTTTTGATGTTGATAAATCAGTAGAACTAGCAGGGAAAATAGTTGAATTCCTTATTAAAAAGGATGTAGAAACATTGATTGATTCAAATCTGTCATCAAAGCTTACCAAATACCAGAACATTGCCTCCGACCTAGTAGATATGGATGTGGACATGGTTGTGGCAGTTGGGGGAGATGGTACAGTACTCAGAACTCAGGGAATTATAAACTTGAAAAAAATCCCTTTATTTGGTATTAATATGGGTGCAGTAGGTTTCTTAACTGAGATAGATCCGGATGAGACTTTCACGGCATTGGAACAAGTTTTAGAAGGCAATTATTTTGTTGAAAAGCGAACCCAGCTTCAGGTATGGCACAACAAGGAACTTCACAAAGCCCTTAACGAAGTTGTTTTAATGACTCAAAAACCTGCAAAGATGCTTCACATTGAGATAAGTGTAGATGATGAGGTTGTGGAAGAACTCCGGGCGGATGGTCTTATAATTGCTACACCAAGTGGCTCTACGGCATATTCAATGTCTGCAGGAGGTCCAATAGTTGATCCCAGAGTGGGTGCGTTTATAATAGTTCCTATATGTCCATTTAAGTTAGGTGCAAGGCCTACAGTTGTACCAAACGATAGTGTTATTAAGGTCAAGTTTCTTCGTGAGGGTAAAAAGGCAGTGGCAGTTATTGATGGTCAGTTTGAGGAAGAAATTAACTACATGGATGAAATTGTATTTAAAAAAGCCGATAACTACGCTTATTTTGTCCGGTTAACCAAAAACTTTTACAGAAGAGTCAGGGAGAAACTTCAAGGGGATGTATAAATCCATGAAGGTTTTAATAGTCGATATGACTCATGGAGGCCAGTTAATAGCTTCTGAATTCATGAAAATCCCTGAGTTTGAAGTTTTCGCATTGGATATTTACTCCACAATGGATTCTCATACAAGGTATGAACTTCAAGTTAACGGGTTAAAATTCCTTGAAAGTATAGAAGATCTTAAAGAACATAAAAATCCTGGAACTGAATCAGACTTCATGATTGTTGCTCCAGTTCACTGCAATCTTGAATATCCTGTTGATATGACTCACCACGAAGCAGTTGGATTCATACTTAAAGATAGAATAAACATTCCCATAATTGAAGTGACTGGTGTTAAGGGAAAAACAAGTGTTGTATGGATTTTAAAAGAGATATTAAAAGATTTTAATCCCTTAGTTTTAAGCAGTTTGGGTGTTGAGGTAATAGATGATGGTAAATGGAAGGTTTTAAAGAGTGATATAAGTATAACTCCTGCAAGTATAATTGAATCAATGAAACTTTCAGAAGGCTATGAAATAGGGATATGCATATTTGAGACATCTCTTGGTGGAACCGGACTTGCAGATGTGGGAATACTCACAAATATAGTTGAAAATTATCCTATATCATGCAATACAAAAGTAGCGAGCGATGCAAAATTACAGATATTCAAAAGTAAAGCAGTTGCATGTGAAATTAACTCTTTTAACTCCATGTACTCAGAATTTATGGAGAAAACCAACACATTTGGGAACAGTACAGATGATAGAAACCATGCAAATTTAACTGCATCGCAAATAAGGTTTGGTCTCGTTAAAACCGACTTCAAAATTGAATTAGAAGATTTTAAAACATCTAGTAATAATATCCTCAATGAATCAATTGAAGTATCAACATTTGCACCCTCACCTTACCATGTGACCAATGTACTGTCAGCTGTATGCGCTTCTTTATCCATTGGAGTTCCAATGGAAAAAATTAAGGAAGGTTTAAATAATTTTAAGGGTGTAAAGGGCAGGACTTCAATAGAAGAGCATGATGGGATCCGTTTTATAAAAGAGATAAATCCCGGTCTCAATGTTACAGCAGTAAAAAAGGCTCTATTGATGATGGAAGATATGGACAATGTAGGAGTTATCTTTGGGGGCAAATACGGGATTACATGTGAAGAAATAGATGAAGAATCTGTATCAGCTGTTTTAGATGATATAAATGGATATATGCCCTTAATACTGGTAGATGAGTTGGGTGATAGTGTTAAAAATATTTTAAAAAGAAATTTCATATACCGTAATGATTTAAATGGTGCAATAGAATGTGCTATTGATAATACTTGTTCAAACATCCTCATTATTTACAGATCCAACTTTTCAGATTTAAAAAAAAGGTAAACTGAGAATTCAGACTTTACATGGTAACATTTATTAGAGATTATACAAGAATCAATCACTAGGAGTTTTTATGAAGTTGGTAAGATTACTCAAATTTATGATCATATTGGACTTTTAAACTAGATTCAGAACTTTTATTTAATTCGAATAATTTTAAAAGAATTTATAAGAGATTAAAGAATGCCGAAATTTTTCTTATGGAGATGATTTTTTGAAGGTTGGCACTAGGGGAAGCAGTCTTGCAACTGTACAAACAAAAGGTATAATTAATAAATTATCAAAATTAACGAACGAAAAAATAGATATGGAGATAATCAAGACGACAGGAGATAATATTCAAGATTCTCAGTTATATAACATAGATGCTAAAGGAATATTTACACGGGAGCTTGATAACGCCGTATTAAATGAGGATGTAGATTTTGCAGTTCACAGTTTGAAGGATCTGCCAACAGAGCTGGAAGGAGAACTTAAGATCGTTGCTGTACCCCCAAGGGAATCTCCAAATGAGGTATTAGTGTCGAGTTATGAATGGGATAAAATACCATCAAATGCAACAGTAGGTACCAGCAGTATTAGAAGAGAAGCTTTTTGTAACTATCATGAAAAAGATTTTAATATAAAAACAATAAGGGGAAATATAGATACGAGAATAAAGAAAGTATTAAGTGGAGATTACGATGCAACAATTATGGCTGAGGCAGGTTTAAAGAGACTTGGTCTAACCGAATATATAAAGCAGAGGTTTTCAATTGAATATTTCACACCTGCTGCAGGGCAGGGAGCAATTGCTGTTGTTGCAAGAGAGGATAATGATAAAAGAAATATATTAGAGAAGTTAAATCACACACCTTCTTTTCAAGAAGTTTCCGCAGAGAAAAGGGTTCTTAAAGAGTTAGGAGTGGGTTGTCAGTGGCCTCTCGGTGTTTCTGCGAGGATAAAGGAGAATAACCTCAAACTCTGTGCAGTTCTTCTTAATAAAGAAGGGAAAATACTTTCAAGAGTGAAGGTGGAAGGTTCTGCAGATAAAGCCAGTAAATTAGGTTTAAAAGCTGCAAAACTTATGATGGAGGATTATATTTGAGTAAGGTTAACGTTGGTGTAATCGGTGTAGGAGCTATGGGTTACAACCATGTAAGGGTATATTCTGAGCTTGAAAATGCTAATCTAATGGCTGTTTCTGATCTTATGAGAGGAACGTTGGCAGAAGTTTCAAAAGAATTTAACACAGTTGGATTTGTTGACTACGACAACATACTGAAAATGCCAGAGATAGATGTGGTCAGTGTATGTGTACCCACAACATACCATTACGATGTTGTTATGAGTGCAATAGAACAGGGCAAACATGTGCTAGTCGAAAAACCAATCGCATTCACCCTAGATGAGGCAAAAGATATGGTTAATGCAGCACATGATGCGGGAGTTAAACTAGCAACGGGACATGTTGAAAGATTCAATCCTGCAGTTGTGGAGGCTAAAAGACTCATGGAAGAGGGTGCAATTGGAGAAATTGTATCTGCATCAGCTAAGAGGGTAGGGCCTTTCCCGCCTAGAATTAAAGACGTGGGTGTAACGATCGATCTTGCAATACATGAGGTGGACATTATGTTCTACCTTCTGGATAGCCCTGCTTATCGAGTATATGCAAATATGGGAAGTCGCCTTGAAAAATGTGAATACGAGGATCACGCTGAAATCATGATGAAGTTTGAAAATGGTGTGGTTGGTATTCTTGAAACCAATTGGCTAACCCCATACAAGAAGAGGCAGTTAGAGATAACGGGTGTTGAAGGAATTCTATCATTGGATTACATAGACCAGACAGTTGAGGTATATGGAAAGAATGCACAAAAGGTAGATGTAGCCCATACAGAACCTCTTAAGGAAGAACTTAAATCATTCTTATCATCAGTTACCAATGATGAGGAACCCAAGATAACAGGGGAAGATGGAATTCATGCTTTGAAGGTTGTGCTAGCAGCCATGAAATCTGCAAAGAAAATGACCCCTGTAAATATGAATGAATGTTAAATCAAATGGGGGATGTGCATCCATGAATGAAAAACTCATTAAAAAAGCCTACGAGCTTAGAAATAGAGGTTTTACAACCGGAGAAATAGCAGATGAATTAAATGTCTCAAAAGACACCGCAAGATGGCTTATTTTGCAGGGAAAAGATAGTAAAACCCAAGATAAGTCTGAAAAAGCACCAATTGACTTTGCAATAAACTGGAACAGCTTAGGTGGAAGTTCCATTAGAATGAAATATGTTTCTGCTGCAATGGCAGACATGGCACTTAAGTACGGCGAGCCAGATGTTATAGTTGGTATAACCGTTAGTGGTATACCATTTGCAACCATGATGGCTGAGATATTAGGTGCCGACATCTCTGTTTTTCATCCAATAAAACACAGGAAGATGGAAGAAGATGCAAAAGGAGCTATAAGTAGCAATTTCGCATCTGTAGAGGGTCGTAAAGTGGTTATAGTGGACGATGTAATAACAAGCGGAAGAACTATCAGTGAAGCCGCAAAGGTGTTCAAAGATCTTGGAGCTATACCAATATCCGTTGTTGTATTAATTGATAAGGCAGGCATTTCAGAGGTTGAAAATGTTCCTGTAGAATCTTTAATAAGGGTAAGTAGGTTAGGATAAACCTACTTTTTATTTTAAAAGAAGTTCAACAGTAGAATATTTTAAAGAAAAATAAGGATAGAATCTATGGCCTGTACCTCAATATAGCTCCAATACCACCGAAGGCCTTTAAAAGTTGCATTCCCTCTTCTGTTTCGGTGGATATTATCTCAACTTCTGATCCAACTTCTTCTGCAAGAGCAACAAAGTCGTCAATTACATCCTCGGTTTCACTGACTTTCATCTTCTCATTACAATTGGGACAAGTCTTATCCTTGATTTCATTTTCATTTTTAATGGTTTTATCAAGTGTTTTTCCGCACGACTGGCATTCATAGTTGACCCTCTTTGATTCAAGATCTTCTGATAATAGCAGTACTTCTACAGCACCCATTTGGAGGTTACGTCTTACTTCAGCCTCTCCATAAGATGCTAATCCTTGTTCATCTATTAGTTCAACTAAAAATTTCTGAACTAGTTTTTTTTCCCGTACAACATCTATTTCTGCAAGTACATCCATTGACTTTTCCATAACTTCCCTTATTCCGAATTCTCCTGTGTAAGATGTGTCTACAGTTGTTATTAATAAGTTTTTTATTTCATGATGCAAATAATCTCCCTCAACAAACTCTTCTTTAGTATGTCCCGGACCACCAATTATAACTCCCTTAAGTTCAGGAACCCCTAAAAAAGCTTCGTTCATGTGATTTCCAATTCTTTTCAGAAATTCATGTGCAGCAAGATCTATCAGACGGTCAAACCTTCGTTGAGATTGTCCTCCTGCTTTATGTTTACCAGGAACGCCACTAGTCAGGTTTTTAATTATATCAATTCTTTTACCTTTGAGTATTGCGATTGTTGCCTCTTTACGATCGATAACAGCAAGTCCATAAACATCTTTATCTTCGATGATTTCCTGGAGAGGTTTTAGGAAGAATGTAGAGTCGCAGTGGTATATATATGTTTGAACAGGTTCAGGAGGTTCGAACATGTATGTTTCCATTTTCTCAGTTCCTGGACCGCCCCTTGGAATCATTCCCACAAACAAAACTAGACCCTTTTCAGGGGGTCGGGGAAAGAGCTTCATTCTCTGCATGATTACCTCAATTGCAGATTGAACATTTTTTTTAGTTTGTTTGCTTTTTATATTTGCGCTTTGACTTAGTTCTTCGCGCATATGTTTAACAACATCACTAATTTGACGATCAGGCGGAATGTAAACTGTTACTAACTCTGTACCTCGCCCCTTCTTCTCTGATAATTCTTTAAGGGTTCTCTTTACCTCGTACAGCTCTTTAGATGATACTTCACTCACTCATGTCACTCCTTAATAAAATATTTAATATTGTTAACAAAGTATTGTTTGTTAAATTCAAAATAGACTTTTGAAGAATTATTGAAATTAATATTTAAACTACAAACTACTTCAACTTACTTATATTATATCTTCTAAACTATTTATTATATTAAATTTAATATCTTGGATGGGTGATGAGATGAAGATAGTTATTACAATTGGTGGTTCAATAATAATCAAAGATCATAATTACAAGAAATTCATGGACTACGCAGAGGTTCTGCGAGACCTTACTGATGAAAATGAAATATTTGTTGTTGTAGGGGGCGGAAAAACAGCACGAGACTACATAGAAATAGCTAGAGCTCTTGGATCGTCTGAAGCCTTGTGCGACGATGTAGGAATAGAAGTTACAAGGCTAAATGCCAAGCTCTTAATCGCTGCCCTTGGAGATTATGCATATCCAGAAGTACCACAAAACTTTAGAGAAGCACTTCAATTTGCAAGTAACAAAAAAATTGTTGTAATGGGTGGAACAGAACCTGCACACAGTACCGATGCTGTAGGGAGTATTCTAGCAGAGTTTGTAGGTGCAGAACTACATATAAATGCAACTTCTGTAAACGGTTTATACAACAAAGATCCTAACAAATACTCGGATGCAAAGATGTATAATGAGGTAAAACCCTCAAAAATGATTGATTTAATGTCAACCAAGGATATTAAAGCGGGTACCTATGAATTTTTAGATATGACAGCCATACAGATTATTAAGAGATCGAAAATAAAAACTGTTATATTAAATGGGGGAAACGCTAATAATATCAAAACTGCAATAAATGGTAAAATAGGTACCATAATACTGCCTGAGTAATAAAATGTTTATGATATACTAAAAATCAAATATAGCTAAATTAAGAGGTTTAAAAATGACTGATCAACATAAGCACTGTCCAATGTGCCAAAAACCAATACCATTATCAGAGAAATTCTGCTCCCCTAATTGTGAGCAAGTATACCTGGAAAATCAGAAGAAGATTGCAAAAACAAGGAAAATGCTTTACATAGTATTTGGAATATTCATTGTGTTGTTTCTAATATTAACTTTGAGAAGTAAGGTAGGGTTCTAATTTGCTGAAAAACTTCCACTGTAAATTTTAGAACCATAAAAAAAAAATAAACTTCAAAAAATTCCAGAAAAACATATTTTATTTTTATATTCTTATAAAGATTTATGACCAAATTTCAAAATAATCAACTTAGAATATTAAATAGGAAGAACAGTTTAATAAATTAAAATAAATAGATTATATCTAATTAAAAATAATATTAGGCTGTAACTATAAAGTTACACCCATATCTAACTGTTCAGTGAGTTCTTTATATCTGTTACGTATGGTTACTTCGGTTACACCTGCTATATCTGCTACATCTCTCTGTGTTTTCCTCTCTCCTAAGAGTACCGATGCGATGTAAAGAGCAGCTGCTGCCACCCCCGTAGGGCCTCTTCCTGATGTAAGTCCCTTTTCCATTGCTTTTTCAATGATTTCAATGGCTTTGGATTGTACTTCACCTGAAAGGTTTAGTTCGCTTGCGAATCTTGGAACGTAGTCAACTGGTGATGTTGGAGGTAGTTTGATGTTTAATTCTCTTGTGAGAAACCTGTAAGTCCTCCCAACTTCCTTTTTACTCACTCTTGACACTTCTGCAATTTCATCAAGAGTTCGGGGAACGTTACATCTCCGGCATGCAGCATATAGTGATGCTGCGACCACACCTTCGATACTTCGCCCTCTGATAAGTTTGTTTTCGACTGCGTTTCGATATACAACTGATGCCGCTTCCCTGACACTTCTAGGTAGTCCTAGTCTTGATGAGTCCCTGTCAAGTTCGCTCAGTGCGAATGCGAGGTTTCTTTCGGTTGCACCAGATATTCTGATTTTTCTCTGCCATTTTCTGAGCCTGTACCACTGGGCACGATTTCTAGCGGGGATATCACGACCGTAAATGTCCTTGTTCCTCCAGTCGATCATAGTAGATAGTCCTTTGTCGTGGATAGTGTATGTTATTGGAGCTCCGACTCTGGTTCTTTTATCACGCTGTTCATGATCAAAAGCTCTCCACTCGGGACCCATGTCTACTATGTTATCATCTATTACTAGACCACAAGCTCCACAAACTATTTCTCCTCGTTCATGATCATTTATAAGCTTTTCAGATCCACATTCTGGACATTTAGTCTCAATTTTTTCGATTTCCGAAACGTCCTGTTTCATTTGTTCTTTTTCTGTAACATCAGGTTCGTTCTTATCGATTTCTGCTACTTCAGGTTTCATTTGTTCCGTCGTTTCCTTCTCCCCCGTTTTTCAATCTTTTTTGAGGGTATGAAAAGGGTATCTCCTATTCGGTTTTCAAGATTTTTAGAAAATTTTCCAAAAACCTTAACCGAGATGTACTGGCCTTTTGTAGGACCAAATACATCGTAAACTGTACCAAACTTTTTATTGTCCTTAGTAAAAACAGGCAAACCAAACCCTGGGGTTTGGTCTGATCTCAGAATGGCTCTGTTCCTATTAGAAATGTGTGATACTTTACCTAACTGTTTCATTACTTAGCCCTCAAACCGAAAGTTTTATATAATAATTAGTGTCTGCATTGCTAATATATAAAGTTTTCGATAGTTTTAAAAGATAAATTGTTATTTTAACTAGTCCATATAACCTTAAATATCATGAGGATTCTGCGCCCATTCTGTTCAGAAGCTTTCCATAGTATACTGTTGTAATTGCACCCACAATTGTAGGCATTAGATAACTTATGAGACGNNCCAATGGTATAAATGATTATCATAGGTATTATAGGTGGGAAATATCCTACTGCAACAAAACATAGATACATCCTGAACATATCAGTTCCCCACATTATAAATGAGATAGAAAGACCCAGTGTAAACATTTTTTTGTCTTGAAGAACAGTTAAAAACCCTGTAGAAAACCTACCCACATAATAATTTATTTGTTCAGTGACATTGGATAGACTAACTTCTTTTTTGGTTAGTTTTATAAATAGTGGCAATAATGAACGGGCCAATGAAAGTAAGAGTCTTTCTGCTATCTCTCTTTTCACTCCTACATATATTAAAAGACCAAAAAAAGCCAGGATTATTATTATGAGTACACTTATGAAGATAGCACTCCAGAATGGAATATTCCAGGTCGATATCATGTAAACAGCAAAGGCAGATACCAATACAAATGGGAAGAACTCAAATACTCTATCGGCACTAGCCGAAACGAAAGCCAAATCGAATGAAATTCCCTCAAATTTACTAAGGAGGTAGGCTCTCATTGGTTCACCTCCAGCTGCTCCGGGAGTCAAGTTGTTACCAAATAAACTAGTAAACATCATAACAAAAAGTTTATTGAACCCTGGGGATCTTGCTATAACATCCAAAATAAGGGACCAACGTTCAGTCCACATACCAATAATAAATATTTCTAAAAGCAAAGCAACAACTATTATTGCTGGGTTTGATTTACTTAAAACATTTAATATATCCTGTATCCCAACAGCAACGGATATGATGAATATTATAAATCCGCCAATTATTAGTGTTAATATTATTTTCCACTTATTTTCACGAATGAATTCAGAAGTGGTCTGCATCTTAAAAAATATAGTTTGAGTGATATATCAACTTATCTATCGACTCTTAACAAATTATCTAAAATTAGAATCTAAAATATTTCCAATTATTTAATTTTTAGTATGTCTAAAAATGATTTTCCATTCTTTAAATGCATTAAAATATCCTTTTCATTGTCTAATATTTTGTATGTTTCTTCAAAGACTTCATCAATGATTTTTTCAGGCACACAGACTATTCCACATTCATCCCCCATTATGAGGTCGCCTGGATCGACTATGGTACGTCCACAAATCACAGAAATATTAATTTCTCCTTCAGCGAGCGGTTTTCCTGCATTAGGTATCACAGCCCTTGAGAATACAGGATAATCAAGTTCTTTAATGCCTTTTACATCTCTAATAGCGCCATAAACTATTGTTCCTAAGAGACCTTGATTTTGGGCCGATGTAGATGCCATTTCTCCCCAAACCGCAGGATCATCTCTATCGCAACTAATAACAAGGATATCTCCTTTTTGCGATTCATATATACCTTTAATAACAGTTCCCCAGTCATTTGCTGAGGTTTTTACTGTTGTGGCTTTTCCGATAATTTTAAAACTATTTTTAACAGGTTTTACTCCGACAAGGACCCCATTTTGCCCCGTGACTTTCCTCATAGCATCAGATAATTGTGAGGTTGTGATCTCTGAACTTAAAATTTTGAAACCTGACGATCTTTGAGAAAATTGCTTTAAAAAATTTTCTGGAGAAATCTTCTTCCTCTTCTTCTTAACTTCTCCTTTTTTATTCATTAAAATCAGTCCTGTGGTGTTGTAACTTCTTCAATTAGTTTACTTCCTGCTACAACCTCGTCAACACTATGAATTGAACCTCCGTATTCTTCTATTGCTTTGGTTATTTCATCAAAGTTTAAGTCATCTCCCTGCATTGTTACTTTGATGTTTTCTGTTTCTTTATCTATTTCCATGAGAGTTATGTTTACTCCATCAACTCCTCGTAATTCACTTAAATATTTTGCAAATGTAGGAATTATAGGTTCATGAGGTTTTAATATATCCAGAACTATTCTTATCAGGCCTTTTGCCACTTTCGTATCCTCCAAATTTTTTAAATAGTGATTTCAATTTTTATTGTATTTAAAATATACAGTAATATAACTTTTAGCACAAAAATATTTAAACTTTACATAGTTAAAGTAATATTATCTTTAATAATGATTTGAATTAACCTTTGAGTAATTAACATAAAATATCCTGATTTCAGAATTAAAATCATAAAATTTGCAGTTAATTTGGTTTTTAGAGGATTTATATACTTCAAAAATTAGATAAACTACATTTCTTCATAAATATTCAATTTACTTCAATTTTATATATTAGTTTAGTTATAATATTTTGTAGATACTTATTCAACATCATAAAAAAGGCTTACAAATGAGTTTTAAAAAATTGTCTTGTATTATAGAGGATCTCAAGATCTGCGCTGAGAATGGAATGCCAATACTTATCGAAGGAAAAAAAGACGAACAAGCTTTGAAAAAACTCGGTATCGAGGGCAATTTCATAAAAGTCTCAGGTTCAGGCCTAAAATTATTTGAAATAGTGGAAATTGCTATAAAATCGTCCTCCAAAGTTATTATCCTTACTGACTTTGATAAAAAAGGTATAGAACTTGCTAAAAGACTTGCAGAAGATATACAAAGTTTGGGTTGTCACCCCAACCTTGAGATAAGGCGAAAGATTATGGGTATAACTCGGAAGTTTATCAAGGATATTGAGAGCCTTCCAAGACACATGAAACAATTAGAACTCGAAGAATGCCCAAATGGTGTAAATGGTAGTTACAATTATCAGAATTTCTGTTTCAGATAATCAAGCAAAATAACATGATATTACCAATATCATTTACAAGTATCTAATACACGAAGGGAGGCCCAAAAATGGGAAAAGAAGAGATAAGTACAACTAAATATCTTATTCACGCTCAAATTAATGCTAACGGTATTGTTGAAAAACCAGATGTTGTGGGGGCAATTTTTGGACAGACAGAGGGACTTTTAAGCAATGACTTGGATTTAAGGGAATTACAAAAAACTGGTAGAATAGGCAGGATTAAAGTTAATATTAACTCCAAAGCAGGACGCTCCAAGGGAGAAATAGTCATACCATCCAGTCTTGACAGAGTTGAGACAGCCATACTAGCCGCATCACTCGAAACCATAAACAGAGTGGGACCTTGTGAGGCATACATACAAGTCTCTAAGGTTGAAGATGTCCGGGCAGTTAAAAGAAGAAAAGTTGTTGACAGGGCAAAAGAACTCTACAAAGGAATGATGGAAGAAGTGACTCCTGAAAGCCTGAAAATGATAGAGGAAGTAAAAGAAGCTATGAGAATTCATGAAATTGCTGAATACGGGGATGAAAGGCTTCCATCAGGCCCAAATGTTATATCATCCGATGCAATTCTGGTTGTTGAAGGCAGAGCTGATGTTTTAAACCTCCTGCGATATGGTGTAAAAAATTCCATAGCTGTTGAGGGTGTTAGCGTACCAAAAACAGTTGCAGAGCTCACCAAACACAAAACAGTAACAGCATTCCTTGATGGAGACAGGGGTGGAGATCTCATATTAAAAGAATTACTACAAGTAGGAGAAGTTGACTACGTTACCAGAGCACCAAGGGGAAAAGAAGTTGAAGATCTTACCAAGGATGAGGTGATGGTTGCTTTAAGGGATAAGATTCCCGTTGAACAGATTTACCATGATGTAGGTGTTAAAGTCGAGAAGGTTGAACCAAAGGGCCCAGATAAGAATACAGTTTTAAAAGGAATATTAAAGGAATTAGAGGGATCTGGAAGCGCAGAAATTTTAGATGATGCACTTAACATCTTGAAAGAAGTCAAGGTTGAAAATCTTTACGATGAACTTAAAAGCGTTGACAACAGTGCATATGCAGTTGTGTTCGACGGAGTCATAAGTCAAAGATTAATAGACATGGCAAAGGAAAAGGGCTTAAAACATATAGTAGCAGTGAGAATGAGCGAAGTTGTTAAAAAACCAAGCCCGATCAAGGTAATAACTAGATAAAATCAGTCAATGTCGGTTTAATATTGATTTATAGAAGAAATAAAAAAGTCAAAATAATTGGAATATATTTATGAATCATCAGGATTTAGATTGTTTTCAATCTAAAATTCCTGGGGGTATTTTTTATGTATGTGAACATGAAAAAGGAGTTTTTAGGAGACATCACCACTACCAAGGACATTATTATTCCTAAAGATCCACTTGAAAGAGTTATTGGGCATGATGATATAATAAAATTCGTTAAAATTGCTGCAAAACAGAGAAGAAATCTCCTGCTAGTTGGTCCTCCGGGTATTGGAAAATCATTGATAGCCCAAGCAATATCATTCCACTTGGCCGATCCAAATGAAGAAATAACAGTTGTGCATAATCCTGAAAGACCTGAAAGACCGTTTGTTGAAACTAAAACACGTAAAGAGATGGAAAACGAAAAGAGGGATCTTGAACGGGCAGAAGGTGAACTTGTAGATCCTGAAAACGTTCCAGAGGCAGTTGCAGATAGACTTGGATTTAGATGTGTTAACTGCGGAGGATATAATAATGCATATCAGAGTATATGTCCCAAATGTGGCGCTGACAAGTACTCCCATATTAATGCTCGTAGAAAACATTTAGGAGACCTTTTGGGTATGTTTGAAATGAACGAAGGTTCTGTGAATGTACCTCAAGAAAGGGTTACAACAACTAGACTGAAAAATGGTAGGGAAGAAGTTGTTATTTACGAACGGGTTGATGGTGACAGCATAAAAATACTAGACCAGCATGCTCTTGAAAAGAGAAGGGCGATTGTAGAAGAAAAACCTAAAAATGTAATTGTACCACTGGATAGGAACTTGTTTATCCAAGCAACAGGTGCAAGTGAAACAGAACTTCTTGGTGACGTTCGTCACGATCCTTATGGTGGACATCCTGAACTTGGAACACAACCATATGAAAGAGTTGTTCCAGGAGCAATCCATGAAGCACATGAGGGTGTTCTTTTTATAGATGAAATAGTCCATATAGCTCCTCTACAACGTTATATTCTCAGTGCTATGCAGGACAAGGTATTTCCAATAGTTGGAAGAAACCCACAGAGTGCAGGAAGTTCAGTTAAAGTTGATAATGTTCCTTGTGACTTTATTTTCATAGCAGCCTGTAATATAAGGGATGTTCAATATATTTTACCACCACTGCGTTCAAGAATTCAGGGGGAGGGTTATGAAATCCTTATGAGAACTACTATGCCTGATACAGAAGAAAATCAGTCAAAAATTGCACAGTTCGTTGCTCAGGAAATAAAAATGGATGGTAAGATACCTCATGCAACCAAAAATTCTATAGAACTCCTTATCAAGGAAGCAAGAAGAAGAGCAGAGGCTATAGATGACCAAAAAAACTCATTAACGCTTAGATTAAGGGATCTTGGTGGGGTTTTACGTATGGCTGGCGACATGGCAATCATGGACGGTAGTGATTTAATAAGTGAAAAACACATGTCATTTGCTATAAAAAACGCAATTTCAATTGAGGATCAAATAATAAAGAGGTATAAATCATTTGAAAATGCTATGCACAAAGATCTATCAAGTTCTCAGCATATAGGTAGTGGAAAGACACAAGATCCTAATGAAAATGTTGATAGGAGTTATATGTAACTAATAAAAAATAATCTTCAACGTCTTTAATTATAGAAATTATTCTAATAAATCACAGATAAAATCAATTAACCTTTCACAAATGAATCCCTACTCAAATCAACAATGGAAAAATCTTGAAGGAGGTTCAACAAACTTGCAAAGAGCAGTTACTGGAGAATCTGACTATATTCTTAGAGAGAATATATTAGATGCTTTTGACTTCCCAGAGATGATAGAAGATTATTTAATAGAATTAGAGATAAGGAACTACTCAAAAAGTACCATAAAAACTTATAAATCTATTATAAACAATTTTCATAGATTTTTACAAAATGAAGAAGATCTATACGATGAAAGATTAGTTTTAAGAGCATTTAAAAGATACATTCGTTACCTTAAACGCGAAAAGAATGTATCACAAAATTACATATACCTTGTAACAGTAGTTTTAAAGAAGTTCTTTGAATTTGGAGGTATTGGAATTTTAAAAGATGTTAAAACTCCTAAGAGAACCAAATCCCTTCCAAAATCTCTAAACGAAAATGAGGTTACTAATCTTATTAATGCAATGGATAATCATGGGGACGAAAATCATTTATCAGAAAATTCAGAGTTTTTAAGACTAAGAAACAAAGTTATTTTGGCTTTACTTTACTCTTCTGGATTAAGAGTATCAGAGCTTGTTATGCTACATACTGATAGTATTGACTTGGGTGACAGGACTCTTCGAATAAGAGGAAAAGGTGAAAAAGATAGAATAGTCCTTTTTGATGGACAAACAAAGGAACTGCTTGAGGAGTACCTTTTAGAAAGAGGTGATCATAGTGATTATTTGTTTGTTAATAGATCAGGNNGTAACACCTCACATATTAAGACATTCTTTCGCAACTCATTTACTAAAGAATGGTGTTGATATCAGAGCCATACAACAACTCTTGGGCCATGCTAACTTGAGTACCACTCAGATATACACAAGTGTGGACATGCATACGCTCAAAAATGTATATGACCGGGCTAAACTGGTATGAAACAATTTTTTAATTTTAATTTTTCCAATTATTATTTGCTCACAACAAATTTCATAATTCTAAATTTGAATTCTAACCTACACTTGGAGAGAAAAATTTCTTGGTGCAGTCCATAAAGAAATATAAAATAGGACTTATACCTATTTTATTGCATTAAATATTGTCAAACTGTTTATAAATATGTTTCTCAGGATTATTTTGAATAAAAAAAAATTTTTGAGCTTTATCCTCAAGATATAATGTAGAAGCTGCAATACAATCATTAGTTGTCAAGGAAAAAAAGTATTTATAATATCTGAATCTAATAAATAAAGGGAACTGAATATCGTACAGTTCTAGGATTATTAACACTCCTTTACCATTTAAATATAATAAATTCACTCAAAAAAAAGTTTTAATGATTTAGGTATTTTTACTATTGATAAGATATGTTTAAGAGTATTAACGGAGGAATTCGATGGAGATAACAATTGACAATTATTTTGAAAAGAGATATTCCCTTTTTAAATGGCGTTCTGAAACTTCATATGCTAACAAACTCGTAATGGCATTTTTTATGGCTTGTATAACTGGTATAATGGCTCAAATAATTATACCATTACCATGGACCCCCGTGCCAATAACCGCTCAAACATTCGCAGTTTTACTTGCAGGGATACTGCTTGGAAGATATTGGGGTGGATTAAGTATGGTTGTATATTTGGCAATAGGATTGGCTGGTGTTCCATGGTTTGCAGGTACGACTGGAGGTTTTGGAATCATCATCGGGGCCAATGGAGGATTTTTGATTGGATTTGTACTCGCTGCATTATTCATTGGACATTTTTCAGATAAATACATCAATGCTCGTAGTTTCATGCCAATGCTTGGTCTATTAATATTCACTAGTTTATTCCTTATTTATATACCTGGTTTAATCCAATTAAGCGCATGGCTCTATTTAGTTAACGGATCAGTACCAGGAATCTGGAGTTTATTATCAATGGGTTTATTGCCATTCATTTTTGGTGATATTCTAAAAATTGGGGGAGCTGCAGCACTTGCTAAGGCTTTAACACCTAAAGAATCCTTCAATGGAGAAAATCCTATTGATAATGAAAATAAATGGAAGATATTCTGATCCAATAGGATCAGAGCTATCCCTATTTTAACTGAGAATATGTTGTTGTTAGGATCGGCACCTTGAAAAAACTGTTAAAACTCTTAATATTACTGAAAAAGGATACTTTAACTATGGAAGTATTTATTATGGTGAATTTGATGCTTTGTCCGCTTTTTTAGAATAATCTATTTTAATACATTTAATGGAAAAAAATTAATTTATATTCAGATAATAATATTATGGTAATATATATTTCAATGATGCGTGGAATTAATATTGGTGTGAAAAAGATAAAAATGAATAAATTGCAAGAACTTTACGTATCTTTAGATTTTAAAGATGTGAAAACTTACATTCAAAGTGGTAATGTTGTATTCAGAAGTCAGAATTTAGATTTATCTTATTTAAGGGAATTAATTGAGAACAAAATAGAAAAAGTGTTTGGTTTTGATGTAAAAGTATTGATCAGGACAAAAAACGAGTTGAAGAAATTAGTTGAAGAAAATCCATATAAAAAAGAAGATTTTAAACATCTTTACATTACATTTCTTTCAGATGTTCCATCTAAATATTTAATTAAAAATTTAAATCGTAATATAGAAGTTAATATGAAAAATAAATCGGATAAATTTTATATATCTAAAAAAGAAATTTATCTTTTCCTACACGATGGTTATGGGAGAACTAAATTGAACAATAACTTTTTTGAGAAAAAATTAGGGGTATCTGCAACTACCAGAAACTGGAGATCAGTTAATAAGTTAGTCGATATTGCAGACTCTGTTTCTATGGGATAAATATTTCTTTCAAAAAATAACTATGAGATTAAAAATAAAAAAAAGAGTATTTTACCCATCTATATTGAATTGGTGATAAAATACTCATCATTTGATCCTAATTTTATAACCCAGCACCGCCGGGTACATGATCGGTTGTCATTTCAAGCATCATTGGTTTTGGCAGTTCAATACCAATGGTTTCTTTTATAACATCTTCGACTGTATCAACTGGTATGAATTTTATTTCATCCCTAACATCTTTTGGAACATCATCAAGGTCTTTTAGGTTCTCCTTAGGAAGGATTATGCGTTCGATTCCTGCACGGTGAGCTGCTATTACTTTTTCTTTAATTCCACCTACAGGTAATACAGCGCCTCTAAGTGAGATTTCACCAGTCATTGCCAGTTTAGGATCTACTTCATGACCTGTTACAAGTGATGCAATGGTGGTTAAGAGAACAACACCTGCTGATGGTCCATCTTTAGGAATGGAGCCTGAAGGAACGTGTATATGAAGATCCTTTTTATCAAATTCTACACTTTTCAAGTTGAATGCGAGTCTTGAACGAATCAAACTCTGTGAAATCTTGGCCGATTCCTTCATCACATCACCTAATTGTCCTGTGAGTGTTAATTTACCATTTCCAGGCATGAAAGCCCCTTCAATAAACAGAATCTCTCCACCGACTGGTGTCCAAGCTAAGCCAGTTACAACTCCTGGTGGGTTATTTTTACTTGCTAGATCGTACTGGGTGAGTTCATGTCCAAGGATGTCATATAACATATCATCTTTAACCACATATGGTATGTCTACTTTTCCAACCACAATCTTTTCGGATACTACCCTTGCAACTGCTGACAGTTGACGTTTAATTCCCCTTACTCCTGCTTCTCTGGTGTATTTTTCAATTATGGTTTTAAGTGCTTCATCATCTATTTGAAGTTGTGTTTCATCCAATCCATGCTCTTCAAGTACTATTGATATTAAGTGGTTCTTTGCAATATTGAATTTCTCATGGCTAGTGTAACTACCTATCTCAATAATTTCCATTCGATCTCTTAGTGGCTCTGGAATACCTCTCAATGAGTTCGCTGTAGCAATGAAAAATACATCAGACAGATCATAAGGCACATCAAGATAATGGTCGGAAAAACTGTCGTTTTGTTCAGGGTCCAGTACTTCTAGAAGTGCACTTGCAGGGTCACCGTTGTAGGCAGCCATTAGTTTATCCACTTCATCCAAGATGAATACTGGATTTTTTTCTCCTGCTCGTTTCATCCCCTGAATGATCCTACCTGGTAATGCTCCGAGATAAGTTCTTCTGTGGCCTCTAATTTCTGCTTCATCTTTCACACCACCAAGACTGATCCTTACATATTTTCTTCCGAGAACTTCGGCAATACTTTTACCTAAACTAGTTTTACCAGTTCCAGGTGGTCCTACTAATAAAAGAATTGATCCTTGTTTATTCTGTTTTAATTTCATCACTGTTAAGTGTTGGATTATCCTATCCTTAACTTTTTCAAGGCCGTAATGCTCTTCATCCAGTAATTTCCTTGCAGCTCCTATATCAATATCTTTTATTACGCTTTTGCCCCACGGTAGTGTGGTTAGGAGGTCAAGATAATTTCTGATCACATTCTCTTCAGAACTGTGAGGTCCTTGTCTTTCAAGTTTAAGAACTTCTTCTAGTGCAACTTCCTTAACTTCTTCAGGCATGTTGGCTTTTTCTATGAGTTCTCTGTAATCTTTTTTGCCACTAGTACCTTCTGTATCATTAAGTTCTTCTTGTATGGCTTTTAACTGTTCTTTGAGCATGTTTGCCCTGTGGTTTTTGTTCATTTCTTCATTGAACTTTGCAGCCATTTCCATCTGGAATTTTATTGATTCTTTCTGGTCAATAAGTATGTCTAGGAATTTAAGACTTTTCTCTTTTAAGGAACGAATTTCTAATAATTCCTGTTGTTCATAGATTGATAGCCTCATGTAAGGATATACATATCCAATAACTTTTGTTATATCATTTAATTTATTTATTTGTTCAACATAAGTCTTTGAACCCTTAAAATTTTGACTTATTTCAGATACCAGGTACTTGATGTGGTCTAGGATTTCCTTCTGGTTTGCAGGCTCTAAATCAACGATATCAGGTGCTAGTCTGTAAGTTGCACGGAAATTCACATCTTCAGGTATAAGCTCTTCTATTTCTACTCTATCCACAATTTCTACCATTATCTGATAGAAGTCTCTCATGGATTTTATACTATCAATTTTGATTAATGTTCCTACATGGTATAAATCTGATTCGGAATATAATCCTTCTATATTATCTTCTTTTACAGCTAATGCAATTGCATAGAAATTATCCTTTGCAACTCTTTGGTATATCTTGCTGCCGACATTTTTCCCAATTTTCAAGGTCATTTTAGTCTCATGTATTAAGACCTTGTCAGGAATAACTATAACTGATAATTCTTTGTTAATGTTCATTTCGTTCATATTATCACTCAGGGATGTGTAAATTTGATTATAAGGCCTTCAAAATATGGCCATTCTATCTTTATTTTTCGATTCTTTTACATTTTGATAAAACACAGCCAAATAAAAAATCAATCTTTTCTTTGTGTTTTAAAAGGGCGCTCTGATTGAAGGTGTAGTAAATGTAATTGCCTTGTTTTTTTGCGTTGAGGATCTTCACAGTTTTTAGTACTTTAAGGTGTTGNNAGATCAATATCAATCTGTTAATATTGCCAAGAGCCTTGAAAAGCTCTTCCAATTCTTCAGAGAGATCTTCATCACCATATTCGGAATTTATCCCCAACATCATGTATCATAACTATATGCGTATATGCTTATATACTTTTCTATTTATAAATTTATATAAATTTTTAAAAATCTCGAAAGAATTATTAATTTTCAATGACATATAAATATTAATCGTATTACTTAACAGAAAGAATATTTAAACCAAAAAAATGGATCAAAATACTATCAGCCATGTAATTGAGTTCATGGAGCAATTTGCAAATATCACCGGACTTGAACCGGAAATCCCAAATCCTAAACGTTATTTATGGACCGATGCATTTGCAGTATGTAACTATTTAGAACTCTACAATCGTATGGACGAGAAAAAATATTTAGATCTAGCACTCAAATTAGTTGACCAAGTCCATCACATACTTGGAAAATATCGTACAGATAATCCAAAAATTGGCTGGATCAGTGGTCTTGATACATATGAAGGTGAAAATCATCCAACCCAAGCAGGGTTACGTATAGGCAAAGATATAAATGAACGCATGCCCAATGAACCATTTAATGAGCGGCAAGAATGGGAAAGGGATGGACAATACTATCACTACCTCACTAAGTGGATGCACTCGTTGAACAACACGTCATTGGTCACTGGTGATATTAAATACATCAAATGGGCATTAGAATTGGCAAAAACAGCCCAATCACATTTTACGTATGTACCATATCCCGGCGCTAGAAAGAGGATGTACTGGAAAATGAGCATTGATCTTAAACGTCCATTAATTCCTTCCATGGGGCAGCATGATCCTCTAGATGGATATATAACTTACAACGAGATCCAAAATGGGATGAAGAATCTAGGTTTAATTGAATCAACTGAATCCCCACTTAAACGTGAGATCGAAGAAATGAAAGATATATGCCAGGGATTATCGTTGATAACTAATGATCCACTTGGAATAGGTGGACTACTAATTGATGCTATGAGGATAACCCAATTAATTATGAAAGATGGTTTAAACCACTTAAAACTGTTGGAAATGGTTTTAGATTCATCCATTGTAGGTCTTAGATCTTACATTGGTGATAATCCAATGGATGTTCCTGCTGAATATCGTCTGGCATTCAGAGAATTAGGTCTTTCAATAGGTATTAAGGGACTAGGAATCATGATCGAGTTAATCGGGAATAATCATGAATCTTCTATTAAAAATTCATTGAATAATCGATTTAACGATCTTAAATCGTATATGGATGTTGGAGTTATGATAGAAAAATTCTGGATGGATAAAAAAAATAGGAAGACAAGAAATTGGATTAATCACCAGGATATTAATACTGTTATGCTGGCAACCACATTGGCTCCACAGGGCTTTTTGAAGATTTAAATTTTGAAAATATTTATTAAATTAGTATCCTCAAATCTTCAATAAATACCTGTAACCATAACCTGGACAAAAATTAAGGTTTGGAGCGGTTTTATCGGCATCTATCCATTCACCATCGACTAAAAAGGTAAATTCATAAAAATCACCAGTTATTCCACTTTTAATCTGGCTTATCGACATTTCCAATTCCCAATTGTAATTATCAGGATTATATTGCATTTTCCAGATAGGATCATTTTCAGACCATCCCATAAAATTTCCAACCACCTGAACTTCTTTTTCAGCGAATCCCTTATAAATAAATTTAACTTTATCTCCTTTAATGGTGTAGCCTAGATCAACCATTTTAAATCACCTAACACCTTTTTTTGTCTAAATTTGTTTTGATACATAGAAGAATTTTATTATACTGGCTGTCCATTAGAAGTAGTTGGAGATGGATTTGAATTGGTTGGTACGTTGGTTGGATTTGTTGAATTACTATTATTAGTTGAATTTAGTGATCCAGATGAATTTGTGGTATTTGTATTGTTAGTTTCAGGACTTGTAAATGGGACAGGAACTAATACTGGAGCCGTATTTGGTGTTAACTCAATGTATCTGGCCGTTATTTTTACAAGATTTAGGTTTCCAAGTGAAGCTGATATGTAGTTATATGTTCCAGATACATCACCATAAACAGTAATTACATCACCCTTTTTAAACGTTGTTTGGGCTTTATAAGTTACAAATATCAGATCAGAACTTGACCAAACTCCGTTTACTTGTGTAACAGCCAACAATATTTCGGTTCTTCCATTGTTTTCATTTATCTGATCTATCTGTCCTGTAAATTTAAAATGTTGACCATTATATTTATTCACATCGCTTATTAACTCCTGGAAACTAATGATATTACATGATGCCTTATATTTTTCTAGTGCATCGCCTGTAAGTGGTGTATCGCTCGGGAAAACAAGACTTAATGTGAAAAAGATAATTAAGATAATAAGTAAAAATGCTCCAAGGCCAATTCCTATTTTAACCGGATTGGTTTGATTTAAAAACCATTCATAAGCCCATTCGAATTTTTCCCACATAAAAAAACCACATTTTCTATAATTACTTAAACCCTGAAATGACTTTATTAGTCCAAGTTCAACATTAATTTATAAATATAGTTATGAGGGTGTAATATTAACTCTTTTCTATAGGTTTTCAAGACATTCATCTTTAAGTATTCTAGCATCTTCATTGGACGGATTTATAACCAGAGCTCTTCTGAAACATTCAATTGCCTTATTATAACTATTTAATTCTAAAAATGCAACTCCTTTATTACATATAAATGCATCGTTATCATTTTCCATAGCTAAAGCCTCATCATAGCAGTGAAGAGCCTCTTTAAATCTTCCTAATTCCATTAGAGCATTTCCTTTACGGTTCCACATAGCTGAGTCAGGAGGTTCCTCAAGACAGAGTTCTAAAGCTTTTTCATAACAAAAAAGTGCTTCTTCAGTATGTTCTAGTTCTGAGAGTATATTCCCTTTTGCATTCCAGACATCAGGATCTTCGGGGTTTATTTCTAAAATCTTATCGTAACATTCAAGAGCTGAATTGAACTTTCCAAGCATCTCCATGATGAATCCTCTCCAGTAGAGAACAAATTCATTTTTGTCGTTAATTTTCATTGCTTTATCACTGCACCTAAGGGCTTTTTCAGGCTGGTTTGAATTTAAAAGGGCTATAGCCTTGTTGTTGTAAATGTATTCATTTTGGTTATCAAGCTTAATGGCTTTATCATAACATTCAATAGCCTCATCAAATCTTCCTAGACGCGAAAGATTGTCTCCTTTTTTGTTTAGAAGGTAAACATCGTTTGGATCGAATTTTAATGCTGCAGTGTAACATACAACAGATTTATTGAATTTACCAACATCAAAAAGTATGTCTGCCCTCTTGGTTATCATAGATTTTTCATCTATTTTTTTACCTTCCCAATCTTCAATTGGTAGTTTTTTAAATCGTATAACTTGAAATAAAGATGAATCAGTAGTATCTTCTGGGTAGATCTTTCTGAAATCGGATTCAAGTTCTTTAGCATTTGAATATCCTTCTTCATGTGCTAGGGAATCATTTTTAATTAGTTCCCCAAATTTAACAACTTCCACATCCGTAACTTTGGCTTCAAATAATTTTTTACGTTCTTTTGAAACGAGATTCCAGTAGCAGTGCAATCTATCGCCGGGAGAAAGTGGTTTTTTCCAAAGTTTCCGGATGGTAGCTGTTTTTTTACCTGTTATAAGTTCAACGTGACGGCTTCCAAAGAGTAATATTGGTATTAGGAACCCTCCATTAGTTTAATTAAATTAATTTAAGAATTTTGGTAAATCTATTTTTTAATACTAAATATTATTTAATAATTTCATCTCCAAATTCTGAGGTTTTTATTTTTATCTTTTTTTGAAATGGTCGCACTGATTCTGCAATTTCAACAAGTTCTTTTCTGGAAGGACTTGGGGTTTCTTTTAGCTTTTCATCAAGAACTGTTTTGTTTCTGAATTGTTGTATAGTGTAGACATCACAATGAATATCCTTTGCAATATCAACAACATCCTCAGGAACCATAAGTCCTGGTACATAGGTTGTTCTGCATTCTAAATAGATTTCAGGAAATTTTGAACATATTTCCATACTCTTTCGTACATTTTCCCCAATATCTGCACCAGTAACTTCTTCATATTTATTGAATGGGGCTTTAATGTCAAGTGCAACATAATCCACAAGATACAACAGATCTTCAAGTTTATCGGGGTAGTAGCCATTGGTGTCGAGTTTAACGTCAAGTTGATGTGTTTTACAGTACTTTAAAATTTTAAAAATTTCTTCTTTCTGGATCAGAGGTTCTCCACCAGTTAAAACAACACTGTCTATGAAATCAAGTGAATCATCTATTTCCCTGTATATGTCTGTGATTTTCTGTGATTTTCCACCTTCAATAATCCCTGGATTATGACAGTAAGGACAGCGGAGCATGCATCCTGCAGTGAAGATGACCAGCGACATTTTACCTGGAAATTCGAGTGATGAGACAAGCACTCCACCTATTTTAATGGTATCATATTTTTCAAGAGTTAATGAATTCATGATTTTTCTTTCCTATTAATATATGAATTGAATTTAACTTTTTTTGATCTTCATGAAAATTATTTCTTTAAGAATTTTTATAAATTCTATATCTTCATCTAACGTACCGACACTGACCCTGATCCAGTACTCATCAAGTCCCTTAAAAGAAGTGCAGTCTCTAACAATTATTCCCTTTTGTATGAGTCTTTCACTTAATTCCTGTGCAGTAAATCTAGTTTCTCGGACATCTACTAGTATATAATTAGCTTTTGACTCGTAAACCTTCAGATTTTTGAATTTTGACAATGATTTGAACAGAAATTCTCTGCTTTCGACGATCAACTCAGTTGATTTTTTGATGTAATCCTTATCATGGAGCGTTGCGGTTGCGGCTACTTCAGATAATTTTGTGAGACTGAAAACTGGCTTGACACGGTACATATATTTTATAATCTCGGGATTTGATAGTCCATAGCCTATTCTCATACCTGCAAGTCCCAGCACTTTGGAAAATGTTCTGAGTATGAATAGGTTTTTATATTCATTTAGAAGGTCAATGTTGTTAACACCGGAAAATTCATAATATGCTTCATCAACTACTACAACTGCATTTGTACTTTCAAGGACATTTATTATATCTTCTCTACTTATTAAACCGCCTGTAGGGTTGTTTGGTGTACAAAGGAATATTAGCTTGGTTTTTGGATTTATTGCTTTGATAACTGAGTTAACATCTAAAGTATTCGATGGTACATCCCAATTGGCATATACAGGTACAGCGCCTTGGATTGTAAGTGTGTACTCGTAGTACATGTAACCAGGAATGGGAACTATAAACTCATCTCCCGGTTCAATAAAAGTTTTTCCTAAAACGTCGAGTATTTCATCAGCACCATCTCCACCTAAAATAACATTCGATGGTGAAACTCCAGAATATGATGCAACATCTTTGATTAAATTATTTAAATTTGATTCAGGATATTGACTTATCTGTTGAAGATTCTTTTTAAGAGCTTCAACTGCAGACGGAGATGGTCCAAATGGATTCTCATTTGAACCTAGTTTTATTATTTTTTTAGAGTCTAAACCATAATTAGAAGCTATTTCTTCAATAGACCTACCAGGAACGTATGGATCAAGCTTTTTTACTACTTTACTTGGGTTAATCATTTTTAATCACTCTATTTCTTGCCATTTTAGCATAGTTGATGGCATTATTTTTTATAATTTTTATTTCATCTTCTTGAAGTGTTCTAACAAATTTTGCTGGTACTCCGAGTATCAGACTTTTTTTTGGGAAATCATGGCCCTCTGTCACTACAGCTCCTGCACCAACTATACTGTTTTTCTTTATGGTTGTACCATTTAGCACAGTTGCATTCATTCCGATGAGACAGTTATCTTCAACTGTACAACCATGTAGAACAGCTGCGTGTCCAACTGACACACAATCTCCAATTGTTAGTGGATAACCNNCTTAATACAGCATTAAACCATACTGATGATCTTTCATCTATGTTGACATTTCCATCTAGAATTGAACCTTCTAATACAACTACACTTCTATTGACGACCATAGTATCTACCATATAATTGTTAACTACATTAGGATAAAATAATCAATCTGAAAATAATTTATGAATGATGTTTATCTATTGTTATCAATAATATGATGTTCTTGTAAGGGTATCAAAACTTTGTGAGACTCTAAATCCCTGCTGACAATTGCTCCGGCTCCGATTCTTGAATTAACGCCTATCTTCACTCCAGGATTGAAACTACTATTTATACCTGTTTTCACACCATCCCCAAATACAACACCCATTTTACGACGACCAGAATCTATTTTATCGCCTTTAACTCTAATTTTAACGTTTCCATTGTCAAATCGCAGGTTTGCAATGTTTGTACCTGCGGCTATGTTGCATTCGGATCCAATTATAGAATCTCCAACATAACTAAGATGATTAACATTAGTATTGTTCATAATAATAGAATTCTTTATTTCAACCGCATTTCCCACGTTTACATTGTTTCCTAAACAAGTATATTTCCTTAAAAATGTGTTTGGACCTATGTCGCAATTTTCTCCAATATAAACTGGTCCCATTATATACGAACCTGATCTTATAATTGTATTTTTCCCTACAAAGACTGGGCCGTGTATTATGGCGCCGTTCTCAATTTTTCCTTGAATGTCTGTTTTTAAATTCTTTAGAAAATGTTCATTTACATCCAGCAGTTCCCAAGGCCGTCCAATATCTATCCAGTTGTTTTTTGACTTGAGACCAAGGATTTTATCACCATTTTCCATCTGAATTAGGAGTGAGTCAGTTATTTCGTATTCTCCTCTCTGTGATTTTTCTGTAATCTCTATAGCCTTGAATATTTGGTCATCAAATAGATATATACCTGCATTTATCAGATTGCTGGGAGCTTCTCCTGGTGATGGTTTTTCAATTATGTTGGTAATTCTATCTCCATCTAGTTCTACAACACCGAAGGAAGATGGATCATCTACCTCTGTTAATACTAATACAGATCTGGCATTTTCTGATTGATATTTCTCTATCAGATCTTTAATTAAAACTGGATCCACTATTATGTCTCCATTTAAGATTATAAACTTTCCTTCAACAGTGTCCCTAGTCGAACCTATTGCATGAGCAGTTCCAAGACGCTTTTCCTGTGTTACGTAGGTTATATTTACACCATGATCTGATCCATCTTTGAAATGGTCTCTTATAACATCTTCACGGTATCCGACAACTAGGATTATATCTTTTATACCCGCATCCCGTAGCGACTCAACATTATACTGTAAAATTGGTTTTCCCCCAACTTGAAGCATTGTTTTTGGTTTCGTAANNTGTATACTATAAATATCAAATTTAACATACTAATAATGTTAATATTATTAATCAATTTTCTTTATCATTATGTTGGATACTTCAATAAGAACTTGTTTCCTAATTTTTTTTAAGTGATTTTCTATTAAAAATAATTTTATAAGTTAATTGTCTTTAATATGTTTTTATACATAATTTTTTACTAATTAAACTCTATATTTTTATTATATAAACAGTTAAGTTTTTAGGATTAATGTATTTAAAATTTTTTTTATATAAACCCCCAGTACAAATAAATCCTTTTTTGGAATATAAACTTCAGCCCATCTATGATAATGAAAGTTTAAACTCTTTTTATAAACTTTCTTAAATGCCATAGTACGTGGGCTAGAAATGGTTCTTGTGATGGTAGTCGTCGGTAGCAATATCTTGCACATGTTTTGCAATATCCTGTACATAATTCTATATCTTTTCTAACAGTTTCAATTTCAGTTCTTGGCGCGTATTTTACATATATTGGAATACCCAGTACTATAATGGCAATTCCGGTGATAATTTGATTAATAGAGCATTGTGACATGATGTAAATGGTGATTATAATTCCTATAATTGGTATAAACCATGGAATTTTTATACCGCCTCCAATCTTCTTTCGAAGTGGGAATACGGATATGCATGTTATTAAATAACAGAATAACATCGTGAAAACTGAGAGGATAATAAGCTGGCTTATAGTACCAAATATAGCAGCCATTAAAGTTACTGTACTCTGTACTAACAATGCAACATATGGTGTATTGTATTTAGGGTGTATTTTAGCAAAAAAGTGAGGGAACAGACCATCTCCTGCCATGGCATAAGGAATCCTAGCTGAACAGAGAATACCTGCTTCATCAGATCCGGAAATTGAAAAAAGTGCACCTACAGTTAGAATGATTGCACCTAAAGTTCCCATAATTGCAAATCCTGCTAGAGATAGTGGTGCGGTTGCGTGAGAAAGCTCCATCCATGGTACAGCTCCTAAAACAACAAAATTGGTTACCAGATAAAAAAGTGTGATCACAGCCATGCCCACACCAATGGCCAATGGAATAGTTTTTTTAGCATCAATTATTTCATCAGCAGGTACAGTAACCAATTCAAATCCTATATAAGCCCAGAATATAAGTACTAATGCACTTCCCATACCACCAAATCCTAAGGGGGCAAAGGGAGTGAAATTATTTAGAAGAATGGAAGGCTTCATAATAAAGAAGATAATTCCCACTATGGTGAATAATATTATAGGTGCAATTTTCAAGATTGTTAGTATATCATTGGCTTTTCCAGCTTGTTTTACTCCAAAAAGATTTATAACTGTGAGTAAAAGGACAAATAGAATTTTTATAATTATTTGAACATATTGTGGTATGTGCGGATAGAAAAAAGCAAGATAGGCCACAAAAGCTAGAGGAAATACGGCTATTGCGCTCCATTCTGCAATAAGAAGAGACCATCCTGATAGAAACCCCCAAAAATCTCCAAAAGCCTCTTTTGCATAAGCATAAGGCCCGCCAACTTTTGGAATAATGGATGAAGCTTCAGCAAAACATAAAGCTATGGTAATAGCCATGAATCCTGCAATAACCCATGCCAATAGGGATGCAGGTCCCAAAAAACCAGCTCCAAATGAAGCAGCTATGTAAATATCTGCCCCTACTATTGCACCTATCACCAGGTTCATAACCTCAAAAAGGCCCAGACCATTCTTTAATTCAGACATAAAATATTCTCCATGAATTTATTTTCAAATCATTCTTGTATGTAATATGACTATTTTTTGATAAATGAATGTGTAATATCCTTAATTCCTAATTTCATGATCATTATAATTGCTTTATTCTTTGTATTAATCCTTTATTCCGGGTTTTTCTGTTATTAATCCTTTGTAATGTAACAGTACCATTCCCCCAAATATAATATCCATTTATGAGTTTATTAATTTTCATTAAAAATAGCACTAATTATATGTAATGTTCCTAGATAATTTATTAAAGAAAAAAGGATTTATTGTACTTTTTTTATTAAAAATGAAAAAATATTGCTACAATAAAATCTTATCTTTTATTGAGTTAAAAGCTAAATTTTATTGAAAAAAATGGTACCACCGTTGAAATTGGGGACATAGGTGAAATGATAAGATGGTTGAGGATATAAATAGTAATATAAAAACTTTAAATAGTCAGAAAGATGGTGAAGAGAATTTTCCTATTGTTGCTATGTCAATGCCTAATGTTATTATTACTACCGATATAAATGGCATAATCATTTTTTCCAATGATGGTATAAAAGATGTTTTTGGTTATTCTAATCTTGAAATATTAGGTAAATCCATTAGCAAACTCATGCCTGAAAGATTTAGAACAGAATTTTTTAAAGGATTCAAAAAGTTTCAATCTGATAAAATGTTAGGAACGGGAAAAGTCATCAATGCTGTTGGATTAAAAAAAGACGGTACGCAATTCCCATTTGAAATGTCACTTTCAACATATAATGTTGGAAAGGATATCTATTTAACAACTATTATCCGTGATATTACCGAGCGAATAAAAACTGAAAAAGCATTAAAAGCAAGTCAGCTACATTTAGAAGATGCTATGGACTTGGCACATCTTGCAAACTGGCAATTTGACATGTCTATTAACCAGTACATATTCAATGACCGCTTCTACTCTATGTTTGGAACCACAGCAGAGGAGGAAGGTGGTTATAATATGTCTGTACAAGATTATTTAAACAAATATATTCACCCGGAGGATACTCAATCAATAGCAGATGGGATGAAAAAAACAAAAGATTCTAATTTCTGCACTGAATTAGAACACAAGATTATCCGTGGTGATGGAAAGATTCGTTACATGGCTGTCCATTGCAGAACTGTCGATGAAACCGATAATCATGGTCCTTATGCTTATGGGACGATTCAAGATATTACTGAGATTAAAATGGTAGAAAAAAAACTTAAAGAATCTGTTAAAGAAAAAGAAATTCTTCTCAAAGAAATTCATCACAGGGTAAAAAACAATATGCAGATTATTTCTAGTCTACTCAACATTCAAACCAGGTATTTAGATGATGAAGAATCTATAAATGTTTTAAAAGAAAGTCAAAACCGGGTTAAATCCATGGCCATGATACATGAGAAACTCTACGGATCCAGTGACTTTAACAAAATATACTTCGACGATTATATTGAAAGTCTAGTATGGGACTTATTTTATTCATATTCAATTGAAAAAGGCACCATAAATCCTATTCTTGAAATTGATGATGTTAAACTCAATATAGAAACTTCAATACCATGCGGCCTTATCATAACAGAATTAGTATCAAACAGTTTGAAATACGCCTTTCCAAACCAACTTAAAGGTGAATTAAAAGTATCTCTTAAAAATAAAGACGACCACTACAAATTAATCATAAGCGACAATGGTATAGGCTTCCCAAAAAATATTGATTTTAAAAATACAAAATCACTAGGTTTAGAGCTAGTAAATAATTTAGTTGAACAAATTGATGGTAATATCCAACTGGAAAATAGTAAAGGGACGAAATTTAAAATCACCTTCAAAGAATTAGAATACAAAGAACGCATATAAAACTGATTTCAAATTCTCTTCAATTATTTTAATTTCTTTGGTGTTACAAGTCATAGACCATTTGATCATTCTTCATTATAGATCATTTATTACTGTTTGATTTAATTAAATGTTTTAAAAAAAGTTACTATTTAAAAATTTATTATAATTTGGTAGACATATATTTAGATGTAAGTTTTAATGGATGTTGAGGTGAATACCCGTGGAATTTTTAGATTTGATTCAAAAGAGATATAGTGTGCGTAAATATAAATCTGAATCTGTAGAAGAAGAAAAACTAAAATTAATACTTGAAGCTGCACGTTTAGCACCTACAGCGCATAATCAGCAGCCTTTTAAGTTGATAGTTATAAAAACTAAAGGTAACGAAGAAAATTTGAAACGTATATACCCTGCAAGTTTTTTTGTGGAAGCTCCCCTAATCATCTGTGCCTGTGCAATACCTGAAGAAGGATGGACACGTGATGACGGTAAAAATTACACTGAAGTAGACACATCCATTGCCATGGACCACTTGATTCTAGCAGCTACTAATCTTGGATTGGGAACCTGCTGGATAGGAAAATTTAACCTTAAAGCAGCACGGGAAATATTGGATATTCCAAAAAATGTATTACCACTAATATTTACTCCCTTAGGATATCCTGATGATAAACCAAGACCAAAGACAAGAAAGAAAATAAATGAAATTGTGAAATATGAAAAATGGCAATAAGAGACAATATTATTTTTTATAACTAAAATATTTTTACTCCCATATTAAGTAATATAGGGGAGATGGGAGACATTTTACAATTTTAAAAGATAGGAGCAAATGTTAAAGGTTGGAATATTCTCCCCTCAAAAGTAATATCATTTACTGTACTATAAATATTATCATTTAAGTTTTGGAACTATTCCCTGCCAAATCAGAATAATAATTTTGTCAATTTTTCCTTTTAATTTATAGTTTTTGGGGGTTTTATAAGTCAGAAATAAAAATTAAACTCAATCAAAAATTCTATTTTATCAATAGATTGTATCCATTCCTATAATAAATTTTTATTTCCTCTATTAAAATCTTTAGTCTTCAAAAAATATTGAAATTTTATAAAAAAAATAGTGATTGATGGGAATAAATCGGGAAAATATAAACTATTAAATTGTTCAGAGTAATCCTTCAATAAAATCTGCACATTGGTTTCTAATCATATAGGCTTTATCATTACTGGTTGCCTCGAGAGTAATACGGATGAAGGATTCTGTACCTGAGGGTCTTATAAGAACCCAACTTCCATCAACCATTGAAATTCTGACACCATCAATGCGATTTACATCAACTACATCATCAAGTACAATATGCAGTTTTTCTTCAACTTTCTCCATTATCTTTTCCTTTTGATGATCTTCACATGTCACTTTGTCCCTTATGGTGGGATAACTAGGGATTTCGTCAAGTTGTTTGGAAAGTGGACCGTATTTCTGTACTAATTCTATAACACGTAGAGCAGAGAGTATACCGTCTGGGCACATACAGAAATTGGGATGTATCCATGTTCCAGACGGTTCACCACCAAAATTTGCATTATTTTCTTCAATTGCCTCTGCAACGTGAACATCTCCAACTTTTGTCCTTATTACTACTCCCCCCACTTCATCCATACATTTATCAGTGCAGAGAGATGCATCAACAGTTGTAACAACTTTACCTCCAATTTCACGGGATACAATTGCCAAAAGTTTGTCAAAATCAGCCATACGCCCTTTTTCATCTATGGCTATCATCCTGTCAGCGTCGCCATCGTGTGCAATTCCAATATCTGCTTTTGTGGCCTTAACAACTTTCATAAGTTCCTGTAGGTTTTTTTCTGATGGTTCGGGTAGTCTTCCAGGGAAGAATCCGTCGGGTTGCGAATTTATAGCTATAACTGAACAACCGGCCATTCTGAGTATTATGGGGGATAAGTAGGATGCTGCTCCATTTGCACAGTCAACAACAACTTTAATTCCGGGTTTTACATCTGCTTGGTCTAATAGATCTTTAATATAATCTGAAACAACATATTTTACTTCTTCAATCTTGCCAATATTCTCCCATGAAACTGTTTTAAAGATTTTTTCATGGATAATTTCTTCTATTACCCTTTCCTGATCCTGTCTGTATGCCATTCCATCCGGATTCCACAATTTTATTCCATTGTACTCAGGTGGATTATGGGATGCTGTTATCATTATACCTGCATCTGTGTTCAATTTCATGGTTGCGTAACCAACAAGAGGTGTTGGTGCCATTCCCATTTTAAGAACATTACAACCACATTGGAGTATTCCAGCTGTCACAGCATTTTCAATCATAACATTGGATGTTCTGGAATCATATCCCAGAACTATATTAGACCCTTTACCACCAGCATAAGTTGCAATTGCCATACCAACATTAATTGCAACATCAAGTGTGATTTCAGAACCTATCTTCCCTCTAATGCCTGATGTACCAAAAAGTTTAGGAATTTCAGATGCCATATTGTACCTCTTTTATGCTCCGAATTTGATTGACAGGTTCATGAGATCCATGAGTATATCCATGATGTTGTTTCCCCGGATCCTGCACAACCCGCCCTTTGCTACGCTTCTTTCATTGAAGTATTTCACATCATCAATCCTTATTTCTGGTCCTAGAATAACTATCGGAACAGGGTCTCCTGTGTGATCCATTGTAGATATTGGAGTTGAATGATCTGCTGTTAATATGAAATAAACGTCTTCTAATTCCATAATTTCGCCTATTACTGTGTCAACTTTCTCAATAAATTTAACTTTTTCATCCATTTGACCGTCGTGTCCTGCTTCATCTGCACCATCTACATTGATCAATATGAAATCAAAGTCCTTTGAAGCTGTTTCTAAGATTCCTTTTTTTATGTTTTCAAGGTTGGTGTCGATGCCACCTGTTGCACCTTCAATATCTACTAGTTCCATTCCAGCAATTTTGGCTATTCCTTTAATAAGTCCTGTTTCAGCTATACAAACTGGTTTTAAACCATATTTTTTACCGAAAGGTTGTACTTTTGGTACTGCACCCGCACCCCTTGGAATAATTATGTTAGCAGGGGGTTTACCAGAATTTATCCTTTTCAAGTTTAGTGGATGATTTTTAAGTAGTTCATAAGATTTTTTAACGATTTTGTTAACAATTTCTGCAGTTTTATTGGCTTCTTCTGACCCATCTAAGGCAACTACTATTTTTGGAGCATTTCCATCATGTTTTGGATCGGCATCTGAAATCTGATCCGAAAGACCCTCACCCCTTAGAACTAAAACCGCCCTGTGCCCTGTTGATTCTTTAAATATAACTTGAACGTCTTCATCAAGTTTTATACCGTTAATATACTCAGCTAATTCATCTGTTCCTGCTCTAATTCTTCCTGCACGTCGGTCTGTAATAATTCCTTCATTGTTGACAGTCGAAAAATTACATCTAAATGCTATGTCTCCTGGAAGGACATCTACCCCTACTCCTGCGGCTTCAAATGGACCTCTACCAGTGTAAACTTCGTAGGGATCGTATCCAAGTATAGAAATATGGGATGTATCACTTCCAGGCCTAATACCGGGCTTTATAGGATCCATAATCCCACATATTCCTTTTTCAGCCATTTTATCCATTTTAGGTGTTATTGCAGCTTCTAGGGGTGTTTTATATCCGAGCTCTTTTATAGGACGGTCTGCCATCCCATCTATAACCATTATGATTCCTTTCATTTTATCACCCAACCATGATAATGCCTAATGCGGCTCCTGTTATGGTCGCTATTAGATTAACATACTCATTAGAAATATAATTTCTTCTCTCAAGCACAGCACCAAGTATGCTGTCAACAAAGCATCCTACTGTACCTGCTATTATGGAGATCTTCAATGTTACAAATGGATCAGGAAATATTCCCAAGAGATAGGCTGACACTCCTATTATACCTGCACCGATTATTCCTGCTGCTGTTCCAATGATTGAAATTCCGCCATCAGTCCCTGGGGGAACTTTTTTCATTGTTGTTATGAGTCTGGGCTGTTGAACCACACCAACTTCGCTGGCAAGTGTGTCTGCAGTGGCTGTTGCTATTGAACCTATGAATCCTCCGTAGTTTCCAAATGCAGCCATAACAAAAGGAACTATTCCATTAGAAATAACATTTTTAAGGGATCTTGTACCCTCATAAACGCCAATATCTTTTTTATACTCGTGTTTGTATTTGGTGGAAACAAGTCCAAGAAACATGAAAATGAATATTAAAATGAGCCAGTTTACACCAGCAAATAAAATAATAATTATGCCCATGATTATCATGAAAATAGATCCAAAGAGATCAAGGGCTTTTCTCCAGTAGGTAATAAGGCCTATGACCACTATAAGGAATATATATTCCAGATATCCTGGACTAATCATTTATCTCCCGCATTATCATTTTTCTTCTATTACGCGAGTTTTAATGGTTTCAACACGTTTTAAAGGGTATATTTTTTTGGATTCATGGTAAATATGAGATGCCATTTTACCACCTAGAACATCTTCAATGAGTTCTTGGAAGTTTTTATCCTTGGCTGCATTTTGAACCATTTTTTCCATGGTCTCCCTAATGAACTTCTGCTGGGAGGATTTAGCTCTTTTAATTGTAATTGCAAGTACATGAATCTTGAGTTTGACACCATCTTTTGATGTGACATTGACTATCGCGTCTATACGACTTGTTCCTCTTCTTATCATACTTCTGACATAGTCGGTTGTAACCTGATGCCCAACAAAATCTGTATTTGCAGTGTTTCCAGCAACATTCTTAATCTGGAAGAAAAGTTTTATGTACTGTTTACTGAAATCTCCTGTAAGCTCACGAAGTGATGATTCAACCCTTCTTCTTACCAGAAGTTCAGGATCTCTTGCAGGGGTCGTACCTATTTCTGCATCTCCAAAATCTTTAGGAGTCATTATTGTGTACCATTCTTTTTCTTTCCAAGTATCTCTTACTCTTCTACGTCTTGCTTTAGCCATAATATCACTTACCTGTAAAATTTATAAATAAAAACCTCATGTTCTTGATATAATACAAAAAATCATAATCAACTATTCTAGATTAGAATCATTTATTTTATAAGCTTATTCATGTTTTATAAATATTGTTTAAGATCCATTATCTGATCATGTAACAATTTTAAAAACAGTATTGGGATTGATATTTCTACACCGAGGTTATATTGAATTTAACTTCATTGTATATAGTTTTTATCATAGGACTAAAATCTTTTAACAAGATTATAAAATTTTATATTGAAAAAAATTCAGATAAGAGTGGTTATAAATCACTTATTTCTTTTATCACTCCTTTAACAAAAATTTCAGCTTTTTCAAGGTCATCGGAATTGGGTCTTCCTTTGTTAATACCACCTATTAGTTTTAAGGGGCCCCATACATCAAATGCCTTGCATGAGAATTTTCCAATAACATCAAAACCATGTTTTGAAACTTCCTCTTCCAGTGCACTGCTGTATTTCGGATTTTCATTACCACTGGTTGTAAATACAAATGCCTTCCTTTTTTTTACATCTGGCAATCTATCTATAAATTCAATAAGTTCTTTGTTGGGTTTGCCGTAATAGATTCCAGATCCAAAGCCAATTAAATCATAGTCTAGGATGCTGTATTCATCCACTTCATCGTACTTAATGAGCTCGGCATCAATAGCAGATGCCATTGCTTTGGCAATTTTCTCTGTATTTCCACGGTGAATTGAGTTGTATGTAATTAATACTTTCATTTTAGGCACCTAACTTATGTTTTAGAATATTTGTTATTAATATATTATACTTGTTTTAGATTATTAGAAGTTAAGTGGTTTGTTAATGAATTTTTCATGCTCAACAAATCTATTTAGAACCTCTTCCACAGGTCCTTCATCTTCAACGACCTTTTTACCAGCACTTTTCAAACCCGGTTTTGCTGTCATTCCAATTTGTAGACAGATAACCACATCACAGTCATCAACAATTTTTAGAGATTTTCCCCATTGATGTTTTTCGCCGGGTATCTTTTTTGATTCTCTTCTATCTAAAAATTCAGTCTTTTCACCATCGAATTCATAGATAAGAAATTTCTGAGCCCTTCCAAAGTGTTCTGTAAACTTTTCATCAGCTGAAACTGAAACTGCTATTCTCATACTATTCTCCCCTATCTGGTTTAGCTTTTTTGATCCCCACAAAGATGGGTCTTTGACATTTTCCACTTTCCCACATTTCAAATGTGAAATCACCGTATATATATGTTTTAAATCCAATTTCATTCATTATGTTAATTACTTCATCTATTTCAAAAACACCTAAATGGTGTTCATCTATGTCAAAATCAAATTTACCATTATCTTTTACAAGGAAAACAAAGTTGGCATTGAAAATTCTATTTTTAAGTGTTGATTGGCATATTCTTGCAATTTTAAGTTCTTTTTCAACCACCGTATCAACACTGACAATCCCTTCAATCCAGTTCTCGTAATTGAAGCTCAGATCGTAGATTAAAATTCCACCATTTTTTAAGTGGTTGTAAAAATTGGTTAAAATATCTTCAAGTTCGTTGTAATTTGGTTGTAATGTATAACAGAGAATATACAGATAACAACGTCGAACTTAGATTTGAGTTCCAATTTTTTCATATTCCCTTTGATAAAATCTGCTTCCGGCACTTTTCTACGGGCTATTTCGAGTATGTTTTCATTTATATCTACTCCTGTAACTTTAAAATTATTTTTAAGAATCATTGCATGGGATCCTGTGCCACAGGCAACATCCATTAGTTCAATTCCGGGGCTGGTTTTATATTTTTTCACAGCCTATTTTATGAATTCAGATTCACCTACATAATCAACATTTTCGTATATCTTGTCGTAATATGCTGAGAATTTTTTGTAAAGCTGTCCGTATGACATGATCCTACCCACTGGATAACAGATTAATGCTATTATATTTTTCTATGATAAAACTTTATGAAATTTTTTCAATAAGTTTCGCAACATTCTCTCCGAATTTTATAATGGTTCGCATACCCTCTTCGTCGTTAACAGCTTCTCCTTTTTCCCGTCCAAATACCATATTCCAGTAGGTTGAACCTGGAACTATCATTTCATTTATAAGGTAAAACATAAGAAGCTCTTGGATTGTTGATGTTTGTCCTCCTCGTCTTGCAACTGCAATTGGTCCACCGACTTCCATGATAGGAATCGGTTAGTGTTCATTGAAACATAACCAATTCTTTGTAATGCTGCCATTAGATCTCCTCTTGCTGTTCCAAAGTAAACTGGGGTTCCAACTATGAAACCTTTTGAATCCTTTATTTTCTCTATGATTTCGTTTAATCCATCATCTATCCTACATCTGTAGATCTCTGAGCACTTTCCACACGCGCGGCATGATTCTATTGTTTTACCTCTTAAATAAACAGTTTCAGTTTCCAAACCACGATTTTCAATGCTCTTGGCACATTCAGAAAGCACTATGGCAGTATTACCTTCTTTACGTGGACTTGCATATAAATAGAACTTTTTCCATTGAATTAACCCCCCTTATACTAATTTATTCCAATTTTCCATTTATTTTATAAATAGTTTAAATTGGTCTACAAAATTAATAAAGTTGGTCTTTAAATTGAAGCATGACTCATTAAGTTTTAATTTAGCTAAATTATTCCAAATATGTTTTAATTGTTAATTATTTCATTATTTATTTTCAGATCTACTTTCAAGTCATATTTTATAAGGATATTAGAACTAAATGGAAATAGAATTAGAAAATTTATTATAAAGGCTCTTAGAATATAATAATAGCTGTGATAATCCGTCCAATTGATGCATTGAATCAAAATCGTGTATTAGATAGAAGATAATTAAAACTGTTTTCGTTCATAAAAACTAAAATAATAACTACTGGGGTATGAGATTGTCTGAGAGATTTGAAAGTGTCGAACATTTTTCTCAAGTTATATATGAGATTTCTTTAAAAATTCCAGATGATGGAATTACATTAGAGGAATTTTTGGATATAATTGGAGAGCGTGGTCTTTTCATGTCGTGCATGATCCTAACTGCCCCTTTTTTGCTCCCAATTTCAATTCCTGGAATGAGTATACCATTCGGATTAGCAATATTATTATTAAGTCTTAGAATAGTGTTTAATTGGCCTATTTTAATACCTGAAAGTTTTATGAACCATCAAATATCGAAGAATGATATGGAATTAATTTTAAATGAAATTCTGAACATTTTAACCCCACTAGAAAAATATATAAAACCAAGACTATGCTTTTTAGTTAGTGGGAATACAATGAATCAGATTAATGGGGCTATGGTGGCGTTTGGTGCTATTTTACTTATAACCCCAATAATAGCACCATTAGGAGACTTTCTACCCTCATACGGAATCCTTTTTATCTGCTTAGGTAATCTGGAACATGACGGATATTTGATATTAGCGGGGTATGCAACTGTTATTGGAACCGCTGTTTACTACATTTTAATATTTGCAATTGGAATTACAATAATAATAATTATTGCATCCCATTTGGGCCTGCATCTCTAAAAAAGGAACAATTATTTAATAATAATTTATTCAATTATTCTTGAACGATTATAATATTATGTCAAGGAGTAATAAGGCTTATTTTGCATATATTAATATTTCATCTTGATAATAAATAAAAAATGTAATAAAAACCTTCAAACCTATTCAATAATCGATTTTTTAATGTTGTTTAATAAATAAACGAAAAGAACAAGAAAAAAAAGATTTTTATTTTCTTGTTTGATGTGATCTAAAAGTTTAAAAATAGGAGTGATTTTATAATGTTTTGGGGGAGTATGATTCTTTATTACATCCACTTATTTCTGATCTCTTTTCTCTCTCCTGAATTTGTCCCATTTTAACCAAAACTGCCTTTGGATCCACCTTGGTGTTAATACACCCATCCTTCAATAGCGGTACACCTTGACATGAAAACTTTGACAGTTTCATCATAGCCAGATTAAGATCCTGATAACAAGCAACTCCCAGGACAGCTTTGAAATCGTTTTTTTCAAGTATTTTCTTTAAAAAGGTGGAACCTGGTATTATAAATACTTTAAATCCCATTCCTTCAGCTTTATTTTTTAATACACCTATAACGCAGCGATTACAGTCTTTGCAGACAAGTCCTGACGATTCGAGTTTAGCTTCACAATCTGCATGCCTGAGGCAGTGTGGAAGAACCAAGATTTTTTCTTTTGATTCTATTTTTTTGAAAAACTTTTCATTAACTTTGTTCCTAACCTCTACACCTATCTGATCAACTATTTTGGCATCGACTCCAACGTTCTCAGAGAACTTCTTGAAGAGCCCATAGAACATATCTATAGTAAAGAGTAAAAGTCTTGGAAAAACAAGTTTATCTTCCTTAATTAAAAGTTTTCCTAGGATTAAAGTTACTGAAAGAAGTGTAAGCATTACTATAACGATAACAAACACTATCTGTCCAAAAACCATATAAAATTCATAAAAAGCCATATTATAAGTTTAATGCTTACTAGTATATTAAACTATTTACAGGAAATTAAAGGTATTTTCATAAGTTATTTCAGTGCTCTATACAGCATTGGGGGTTTTATTGATCTATCTTTTCAACTTTAAAATTAGAAATAGTTCCTTCTATTTCAACACCATCGGGAACGGCCTTTATATCTAAACCCGAGAGATCTTCGCATGCACAGAGAATGTCTTGTTCAGGGTGGGTTCCTGCTTCTATATTGCAGTCTAATCTTATGTGGTCTCCACATGCAACTACCATTTTAAGTCTCTTTGAAGTGGGATGGTTTTTAGGAAGGACTATTATTGGAGATGAAAATTCCTTTAAAAGGAAGATCATAGATTTTATTGCCATTTCTTCCCTTAATCCTACATTAAACGTGGATACAGCTATTAAATCATCTTTCCCCAGAAAAACAACGATTTCCTCTTTTTCAGGTGTCCCTATGAATATCTGCATTTCACGGCCTGTTTTTGCAAGGCCGAGTTCTCCAGAACCTCCAATTAAAAATAAAATTTCATCAGAACTTAATTCAATTCTTTGACGTTGTCTGACTGACATGAAGGACATACAACTCTTTTTCCAATGCCTTTAAACTCATTTCCACAGTCCAAACATTTGTAGCGTTTGGTTTTTAGTTTCTTCATCTTAATATCGGCCATTGGCCCTCCCACTGTGCACATATTATCACCAATTGAAGTATGTTTTGTGGGTTATTTATTTGTTGTTATTGAAAATTTTAATCAGATTAATAATTTATGAGTAAATTTCTTTGGGGATATATTCCATTCTTGACTAACTATTTATCCTCCAAATTTTATATAGACAAATCGAAAATAGATTAATCATAAAAATAATCAGGAGACAAACACTTTTAATAAACGGTGAGACTATTGAAAAACCTTATTTTTCCATTTACAGCAATAGTTGGTCAGGAAGACGTAAAAAAATCCCTTATACTGAATGCAATAAATCCAAGTATTGGTGGCGTCCTTATAAAGGGAGACAAGGGAACGGGTAAAACAACAGCAGTAAGGGCTTTAGCAGATCTATTGCCTCCAATCAAAGTTATTAAGGGTTGTGCTTTTAACTGCGACCCTGATGATGAAGATTCGCTTTGTGATTCATGTAAAACAGAAGGTTTCGAGATCGAAACCAAAAACATGCGCGTAGTTGAACTACCATTAGGATCAACTGAAGACAGAGTTGTAGGATCAATTAACATCGAAAAAGCCTTGAAAGAGGGTATAAAAGCATTAGAGCCCGGTATACTTGCTGATGCTAACAGGAACATCCTTTATGTAGATGAAATTAACCTCCTGGATGATAACCTAGTTGATGTGTTATTGGATGCTGCTGCCTATGGTGTAAATATTGTTGAACGTGAAGGTGTATCAGTTGCACATCCATCCAACTTCATGCTTGTGGGTACCATGAATCCTGCAGAGGGAGAGCTCAGACCTCAACTTTCTGATCGTATAGGTCTCCATATATCTGTTCATAGCATCATGAACTTGGAGGAACGGGTTAAAATAATGGAGAGACGAGAGGAATTTGAAAAGGATCCATCATCATTCAAGGATAAGTACAAGGAGAAACAAGACTCAATACTCGAAAATATTGTAACTGCAAGGGAAATGCTCAAAAATGTAAATGTATCAATGGATATCATGGGGGTTATAGCCCATGTTTGTATTGAGGTAGGTGTTGATGGCCACAGGGCAGATATAGCAATTTTAAAAACTTCCAAGACAATTGCTGCATATCATAACCTGGATGAAGTGAATCTAAATCATGTTGAAGAAGCAGCTCTTCTAGTACTGGGAGAAAGAGTTCATCAATCATCCCAAAACAAGAATAAAATCAATCAGATGGTTCAGAAGGCAATGGAAGATATTTCTAAAAGAAAAAAAGATCAGGATGAGCAGCAGCATAATAGTGAAGGAAAAGACGATCAAAAGGATGATAATAACAGTGATCAGCAGGATCAGAATGGAACAGAACAAACAGAAAACCTGAAAGAACAAAGTGAAGATAACCAAATAAAAGATGATTTAAATAAAGAGGAAGAACCCGGGGAATCTGAAAAAAAGGAAAACCAGACCCAACACATAAATCAGGGAGAACAGAGTCAAGGATCTTTAGACAATAATAATTCTGAATCGAATCAACAAGGTAAAAAGCTCAAATCTCTTGAAAAAGAAGAAGAGGTAGATTATTCTGAAGAGGGGCTTGATATAAAAAACTTGCTTAAAATTAAGGGGAAAAAGAAGAGGAAACTTTACGGTAAAAGGGTAGATTCAACCACTCAGAAGGGCAAATACGTTAAAAGCAGACTTTCCAAGGACTTGAAGAATGATATTGCAATAGATGCTACTTTAAGGGCAGCTGCAATTAGTTCTGAAGGAACTATAAATGTCAAAAGCGAAGATCTGAGACATAAAGTTAGGAAACATGGTGCAAAAGCTTCAATAGCTCTTGTTGTAGATATCAGTGGCTCTATGTTTTCTGAAAGAAAGGCAGAAAGGGTTAAAGATATCTTAATAAGCGTTATTGAGGATGCAGATCGCCAGGGTGATAAGATCAGTGTTGTTGGATTTAAGGGGAAGGAAGCTGCTGTCATAATCCCCATAACTAAGAGAGCAACCTCTTTTAGAGAACAAATTGACAACATTACTATTGGGGGCACAACACCCCTCGCATCAGGGATGAAAAAGGGATTTGAGATTCTTAAAAAAGAAAAATTCAAGCCAGAATATGTGCCTATGATGTTGATACTCACAGATGGCATGCCAAATGTTGCTGTTGATAAAAATCCTCGGAAAGATGCATTGAAAATTGCTGGTGAACTCAAAGAGAATGAAATACATACTATAGTTGTGAAC
>PMMV01000109.1 GCA_003162115.1 Methanobacterium sp. | reverse complement strand
AACATCACCGAACGTAAAAAAACAGAGGAACAACTAAAAAAATCTTTGAATGAAAAAGATGTTCTTCTTCGTGAGATCCATCATCGTGTCAAAAATAATCTCCAGATAATTGCTAGTTTGCTCCATTTGCAAGAAGTTTCTGCATGTGAAGAAAAGGGAATGGGAAATGTTTTGAAGGAAAGTGGGGGTCGAGTGATGAGCATGGCTATGGTTCACGAGAAACTTTTTCAATCATCCAATTTCAATGATTTCAATTTCAAACAATACGTTGAGAAACTTGTACATGAAATTTTTTACAGTTATGGAATTGAAAATGGAAATATCAAAGTTCAATTGAATATTGAAGATATCAATATCAACATTGACACAGCAATGCCCATAGGACTCATTATTAACGAATTAATTACCAACATCGTCAAATACGCCTTTCCACAATTGGAAGGAACCATAACCATCAAACTAAAATCCCTACCCCAACAAATGGAACTCACCATAACTGATGATGGAATAGGACTTCCGGAAGACATCGATATAGAAAATCCCGAAACACTAGGCCTGCAACTAGTGAATATTTTACTTAGTCAGATTGATGGTGAGATAGAACTTGATAGAAATCACGGAACAGAATTTAAGATTACTTTTAAAGAATTAAAATATAAAGAAAGATCATAAGTTTAACCCTAAAATAGGAATAAATTTTTTCTACAAATGTTCACACTTCTTATAAATTATTTTGCATATACATCCCACCAATAATGCTTTTGCCATTTTTTTTTTACTTCCATTTTTGTTTTTATTCTAGATCTGATATTTCAAACCATTCTCCTATTCCATTGGGAATATAACAAGTGCTATACTTCCAAGACATATAGGGGAACGTAGGTTAATTTTTGTTATGACTAGAAGTTTATGAAAAACTAGAAATACAATAAGAATCTAGTATAGCTCTCAGTTTTCCTCATCTACTAACATTAATAAATTAGATGAACAAAATTAGGAAAGTATAATAGATATAATTTGTTTTACACTTGCAATACATGACTGTTTTTTTGTGATATCTGCCACTAAAATCTTCTTTTTAATAAAAATTTATCTCGTATAGAAGTTTTAATTAGGATTTGTGATAAATTGTTATAAATTAATTTTTCTTATTTGTTGGTCTTGTTGATGTCTGTGAATTGCCATTAGTATTGCAGTGTGTATTTGTCCTTCTTGATATGGTTTTATGATGTATCCATACGGTTCGGTTTTTTTTGCTCGTTCTAATATTTCCTCGTCGAAGTAAGCTGTTGTATATATGATAGGAATATTATATAGTTTATTTATTTGTTGGGCAGTCTCTATTCCATCTATATCCCCTTTTATTACTATATCCATTAAAATAACATCTGGATCTGTTTCTAGAGTTAATTTTATAGCGTCCTTCCCATTATTTACAATACCCACTACATTATAACCTAATTCTTCTAATTGATATTTTACATCACTAGCTAATATCATTTCATCTTCAACTATTAAAATTTTAGTTTTTATCGTTCTTACTGCCTCTCCAGTTTTATAAGGTAGGTTTTTATTTCAAAATATCATTATACGCCTAAATACAATATGTTAATACTTTGATATTAATTTATTGGATAATCCATATAAAATTAGTAAACTCTTAAAATTGGTCTAGTTTTTCCTTCAACTTCTTTACGGTTGGTTTTTTCGTTTCAATTTTGGGGTTGGATCCCATTTTCGTTTTGATCTACATATATTAATGATGCTGAGTTGGTTATGGTACCTCTGGATAGTGGAAATTGTATATAAGAAAATCTTTTTTAACCCCTGGATAATGATTTAAAATCATTTATATTTGGGAATAATGTTTCTTTTTTTATATAGTAGAAAAATGTACATCTAATATGAATAAGAGGTGATCAAAACCTTTAAATATTATTAATACAATACTATGAGTAAGGGTTACATCTTTATCCAACCCTGGTATATTGTAGAAAATATTAAAGAAAAAATATTAAGGAGTGAGTAAATGAAAGGAAAAAAGAGTGTTAAAAATAAAAATACAATTGTTAAAGAAGACTTAGGATCTGGGGAGCTTGTTAAAATCCTGGAAGAGGAAATAATAAATCTGAGAAATAGAATCAAAACTGGCCGAATACGTGACGTTGGAATTGAAGAAATCCGTATAAAAAACCTCCGGACATTAGGATACCTCTGTAAAATCCACCGTGAACTACAAGAATCCCAAAAGATCGAATTAATCAAAAGAGAAATAGATGAAATCCGCCAAACAGTGGCTGAAAATGGTAATAAACATGTACAAATATAAAAACTTAGAAGAAGAATTACATTCTGTCTATAAAAAATTAACTCCAACTAGAATCTGTAAAATAGCTAAAAAAAAATACAAACAAAAAATAGAGAGCATAAACACAGTAGAAATAGATAAAACCTATGAAAAACGCCAGGAAGAAATAATAGACAATTTAATGGAGATCAATCCCGTGGCGGTTCTACTGGGTTACATTTATGCCCTGGAAGAATTTGCATTAAAACATGATCCTGAAATTAAAAATATTCTCATTAACAATAAAGTGAAGAATCAAATCCTCAAAGAAGATGAAGCCCATAGAGTTCGCATATTCATTAATTTAGAAGGTGCAGTTGATCAAATGAAAATAAAAAAGTTGATTGAAGAGTCACGCAAAAATAATATCTCCCATACAGACTTTATACAATCATTGGAAGATCTAATGCAAGAAGCCTGGCCTGATCGCAAGGTGAAATAAATAAAAATTTTTGTTTAATATATACTAGGATATAGGTTTCCATTTAGGAAAATAAGGCTACATAGTTGTTATCAACAATTCTTAACTACCTGTTATTGGCCACTTATTTTCCAATAATTAATATATAATGTATTACATTATAAGATTTTAATCATACAATGCCTATCTAAACAATTAGAATCACTCAGTCAAATGACAGAATAAAATTATTTTAGATTATTTCAAATTTTAGGTTAATTTTAACCATAATTAAATAATCCTCAAATATTTGTATTAGATGGTAAATACTCTTCAACATTACATTGGATAGAAATAATACTTTTCAGGGTGTAACTTAAATGGTTCGAACTTATGCTCAAGAATTCTTTGAAACTGGAAAAAAGTTTCATGAACAAGGAAACCTTGTTAAAGCTTTAAATTACTATCATAAAGCATTAAATTATCTTAGAACTTATGCTGATGTGAAAACTGAAGCTGATGTACTTCTGGAAATTGGAAATGTATATGTTGAACGTGATGACTATGAAACTGGACAGAAATATTATCAAAGTTCATTGAAAGCATTTAAAGCAGCTGATGATTATACTGGTGAAGGATATGCTCTTTCAGGCATAGGATTCATCTTTGAAAAACAAGAAAGATTTGTAGAAGCACGTGAAAACTACTTTGAAGCTGTTAAAAAATTTGAAGAAACAAAGGATCAGGAACGAGTTGCTACTATATCATCATTAATAGGAGGCACCTATGAAGAACAGGGTGCGTGGGAAGATGCCATCATTGAATATAAACGTTCATCATCAATATTTAAAAATGTCAGTGATATTAAAAGAAAACAACATATAGATGATCTTATCGACGATATTCAGAATAAGCGTTCCATAACTAAGACTACCCGAAATGAAAAGCTAATAGCTGTGCTCTATTTAATAGGATTAATATTTGCAGAAATAAGTGTAATATATATTAACACAGAGGTAGGGATTGTAATAGAGCTGGTTATACTATTTGCATTACTTATTAACTCCTCATTAGATGTATCTTACAACTACTCTGTCATGCTCAAATCCATAATGATCATACCGATTATAAGAATTATAGGCCTATTGTTACCAATACTGCAGATACAACCATTATTCTGGTTCCCAATAATAGCAGTACCCCTTTATGAAGCCATATATACTATCATGAAAAGTCAGGGACTTACTATAAAACATGTAGGTTTGATTTGGGGAAATAAAAAGATCCAATTTTTAATAGCCTTAACAGGATTATTAATCGGTATAATAGAATACGAAATTCTGCAGCCCCAACCTTTAATAGAGGTTTTGAACCCTGTTACATTGATATTCGCATCCATTATTCTATTTATATCTATAGGATTAGCATATGAACTTATTTTCAGAGGTATAATACAGAAAAATGCTGAAAATGCTTTTGGTACAATAGCCGGGATTTTATATACTGCAATAATATTTACAGCCATTCAAATAGGTTGGAATTCCTTTATCTTTCTTATATTCATTTTCATGGTTTCGTTATTCTATGGTTATACTTTCATGAAAACAAGAAGTATTGTTGGAATTACTGTTTCAAGCGGAATATCTACTATCTTCCTACTTCTGATATTACCATTTTATGCTTCAACGATTTTCCATTTAATCTAAAATTAAAATATTAATTTAAAATTTAAGGAAATTCATCTCCTTGAAAGTTGTAAAAACATTATTCCGAGATCAAACTAAATAAATCCTGATAATTAAACGAATCTTATAAATTTCCATTGATTCGATTAAGAAAAATGAGCTCACAATTTCGTCCACTTATAGTTTAGTATAAGATATCTTCTATTATATAGCCCCGTTCATGATAGTAAGACATATATTATTGTTTACAAATATTTAATTTTATAATTAGGGGATTTTAATATGAAGTATACACGAATATTAATTTTATTTTTAGCAGTCACTCTTTCTTTTGCACCTACATCATCTGCTTGGAATTGGAATACTCATAGTAAAATAGTTGATCAGGTTTATTATTCATTGCCAGCTTCTGTACAAGCAAATTTGAGTTTAAATGCTATGAGAGATGGATCAAATGATCCTGATCAAATTTTCCACGATTTCAGAGATCATGATTATCCTTTTAGTTATAATAAAGCAATTTACTATTTAAATTTGGCTAAAAGTTATTATAATCAGAAAAAATATATTCAAGCCAGCAGAGATTATGGTATAGCTAGCCATTACATTAGTGACACATTTTCAGCGCCTCACTGTGTAAGTAGTGAAAAATATTCACAGCACCAGGCATATGAAAATAGTGCAGATAAATTAATCCCACACATAACAGTTGTAAATGGAGATCTGAAAACATTACTACAAAATGGATACTTCTCAGGGAAAACCGACTGGTATAACTGGGAAAAAAGCAAAAAATCTTATTATGTACAAAAAGATCTAAACAGTGCAGTATCAGTAACATTCCTAGCTATAACAAATAGTTTAGGCGTAAACTCTGCTCTGACCAATACACAACTAATTATTCCAATGGAATATGTCGGCAATAAAGACACCAAGAAATTCCATCTCATAACATGCCCTTACGTTAGTCAAATGAGTTCATCAAATAAAATATACTTTAATTCAAGACAAGACGCTATCAATCAAGGTTATATTCCATGTAAATTATGCAACCCATAGTAAAAGTGAAACTTCATTGAAAATAGTTAATTTTTGACCAATGACCAAAATAATGTGTAATTATCTTTAAAATTAGAATTGTAGATTAAGATCAGTTTGTTTTGGCTTATACTTTGATTAATCTAGCAATTTAATAATAGTACGATAAAAAAGAAATTTTTTTTTAATTCTTAAAAACAGATGTTCTATCAATTTTAATTAAAAAAAGATTGGGGGAAAATAGGTTTTTTCGCGTTTTATCCTATTTTCTGATTAGTTTTTCATTTTTGGTAGTACAATTCCTGTGAACAACATGATTACTGCAAGGATTAAAGCTCCTATTGGTAATCCTGTATGCTGCATTGCTATGGTTTTTCCTTGAACAACTGGATTTGTTGGGGTTGTTGGTTCTTTGGCTATGATGGTTACTGTTGCTTCTGTTGGGTACAGGTTAGGGTCGAAGGTTATTGATGTGACCTTTGCCAAGTTTGTATAGGTACCTGCACGTTCAACTTTATAACTCAAGACCAATTTGGCTATTGAATTAGCTGGAAGATTTCCTATTGTCCATATACCGGTATTTGGATTGTAGGTACCAAAGTTTATGGAGTCAATGCCCTCAAATTTAAGTCCACCTGTAGTAAATACATCGGAAACTTTAACAGAATTTGCAGTGTCCGGGCCGTGGTTCTGCACCTTCAAGGTGTAGATCACATTATTGTTTACTAACGGAGTTTTATTATTCACTGTTTTGGTTATCTCCAATGCAGATGATGGAACATAAATGGTTGTGGTTGTTTTTACTGGAATAATTATTTGATCATTCTTTGCTTGAGCAGTGTTCACTAGGTGATTTCCAGCTGCTTCGGGTGTAACTGTTGCATCCACAGTTGCTATAAAGTGAACACCACTTTGTAGGCTAGCTAATGTCCAGGTAATTGTCCTTGAAGCGGAATCATATATTCCACCGAGTGTTGAGCTTATATATGTTAGTCCAGTTGGTACAGTGTCTGTTACGACCACGTTGGTTGCTGTGTCCGGTCCATTGTTTAGCACATCGATATTGTAGATAGCTGTGTCTCCAACATTGTAGACAGCCTGAGTTGCGGTTTTTTTGATGGTTAAAACTGCGTTACTGATGTAAATGTTTATTGGTGGTGATATGACTGGTGTGGGGTTTTGTGTATCATTTGTTATGGCTATGTTTGTTATGGTCTGTCCCTGTGTTCCTGTATTTACAGTTGCTGTGAATGATGGGTTGAAGTGTATACCTTGTGCTAAGCTTGCGAGACTCCAGGTTATTACACCAGCGTTGTAGCTTCCTCCATTTGTGGCAGTTCCAAATGTGAGTCCGGCTGGTAGAGTGTCTGTCACAACTACATTGGTTGCTGTGTCTGGTCCGTTGTTTAGCACATCTATATTGTATATAACTGTTTCTCCCACGTTGTAGTTAACTTTATCTGCTGTTTTGGTTATGGTTAAGACGGCGTTGTTTATATGTATAATTACGGGCTGTGAGGATATGATGGTTGGATTTTGGTCGTTGTACGCATTTGCGGAGTTTGGGATGTTCTGGCCCTGTGTACCCTGATTCACAGTAGCTGTGAATGATGGGCTGAATAGACCATTGACGGGTAAACTAGCTAAGTTCCAGGTTATTACACGTGTTTCAGCATTATAGGTTCCTCCATTTGTGGCAGTTCCAAATGTGAGTCCCGCTGGTACGGTGTCTGTTACAACTACATTGGTTGCAGCATCCGGTCCGTTGTTAGTTACATGGATTGTGTAGTATACAGTTTCTCCCACGTTGTAGTTCACATGATCAGCATCTTTTGTGATAGTCAACACAGCATTGTTGTTAATCGTAATATCTGCAGGAGTCTGTGCTCCGTTTGATGCGGTATGTACTGTTGCAGAATCCAATCCTGCGTTGACATGAGATGTTCCCATAGTATTCGCTGTAAATACGGTTGTNNAAAGTTATTGGTATTCCATCTATAACATGTCCTAATCCTGATACATCAGTAAATGTTTGTGTTATTTCGTTGTAGTTATGGTTTAGATCTGCTATAACTGTAGAGGTGTGCTGATCATAGATTGAATAAGGAGTTGCAGTTATACCCAATACCAACCAAGGATTATACGTTACAGTTCCGTAAATTTCGTTTCCTATACCCTGTGTTGGGGCTGTGTTGTGTCCCCACCAGTTATTTATAGCATCTACAGTTCCACCGATGGAATTGTAAATATCATTACCGTTAACGGCGANNGTTATCGACGATTCTACTGAAATGTATTGTGGCGGTTCCAATAGCATTGCCTATTACCAAATTGCTAATGGCACCTCCACTAGCTGCATTATTACCTGTAAATGTACATTGGTTGATGTTTAATGTACCATCACTTGCAATAGCACCACCATTACTTCCGGCGGTGTTACTTGTGAAAGTAGAACCACTAACTGTTAAAGTTCCATCGTTA